>CAZQYO010000046.1:0-12772 GCA_964597415.1 uncultured Chitinophaga sp. | reverse complement strand
CTCCGCGATATTTTGCGCCCGCCATTAACGCGCCCATGTCTAGGGTATAGATGATTCTGTTTTTTAAATTTTCGGGCACATCTCCGTTTACAATGCGATGTGCAATCCCTTCTGCAATGGCTGTTTTTCCCACTCCGGGTTCGCCTACTAATAGGGGATTGTTCTTTGTTTTGCGGGAAAGAATGTGCATGACTCTGCGAATCTCTTCATCGCGACCAATCACAGGATCTAACTTGCCGGCTTTAGCTTGCGAGTTCAGGTTAATACCGTATTTGTCTAATGCATTGTAGCGGGCATCAGCACTTTGCTCATTTACTTTTGTTCCTTTGCGCAACTCCAATATGGCTTGTCGAAGTTTCTTTTCTTCTAAGCCGGTTTCTTTTAATAGTTTGGAGGTATCGTCTCCAATTGTCAGAAGGGCGAGCAAAAGAATTTCTATGCTCACATAACTATCGTCAAATTCTTTGAGCAGCTTATTGGCTTGTAAGATTAGTTTGCTAAAAGCGGACGAAGGAACCAAGTCGGCTGACTGCCCACTTACCTTTGGGAGCTTCTTCATTTTCTCCTCCACCTTTCCAAGCAGAAGATTGCGGTTTACACCCGCTTTTTCTAATACGAAAGGCAAGGAATCAGTATCGGCATCCAACATTCCTTTCAACAAATGAATAGTGTCTAATTGGGGATGACTGTTATTGAAGGCTTCCTGTTGAGCATTGCTCAATGCCTCCAGTGCTTTGGTAGTGAAATTGTTTGCGTTCATAGTAAGATATTTTTTAGGTTCAATGAGGCGAAGTTCGCAAAACACTCTCCAATCGGCAAATAGCTTTAGTTTGTCAGTCAGATGATAAAAATAAATGACTTAAAGTCCGAACAATGTAAGAATGAGAAGAAAAAATTTCCGATGCTTTGTAGAAATTACTCTTGTTCGATAAAATGAAGGGAGCAGCTTCAGTGATTTTTTCATTGAAGCGGATAAATTGAAATCATTGTATTGGGTATTTATTTACTGAAGTTCTTGCCGCTTGCGTGTGTTGCTTTGTTTTTAGCGGAGCAGTTCATTTACTCTGTTAGAAGGGGCGAAGTGTATTGCTGTACGGTTCATTTGATTTCTTCTATTCTTGAAAGGGTGACTATTAATTCCATATTTTTATTGCAATGAGAAAATGGAGTTTCCTCTTATTACTTGCAGTGAGCACTACCCTTTCTGCGCAAACAATGATTTTTTCTATTCGAGTTTTTGGTGCGACTATCGGGCAGATGGAGGTAAAACACAGCCGCACAGGAGATGGGACTGAAGTCTATTCTATTGTATCAAATTCTAAAGCAAAGATACTGTGGGTGAGCAAAATCTACCGTTCGGTTTTTGAAGCCCGGTACAGGGAGGGAAAGTTTATTTCCTCTTCGCACCTCGAAACCGAAAATGGAAATGTAAAGCGATGGACAAAGGTGAATTATGACGGAAAGCTGTATCAGGTAGATGCCTACAACGGAAAACGAAGTTTTAGCGAAGTGCCGGTTTACTGCGATGCCAGCTACTATTTTGAAGATTACCGAAAGGTGAATCGCATTTTTTATTTGCCGGATGCTTCGTTCTATAATCTTACCCGGACTAACGACAATACGGTAGAATTTAAAAGTGCGGACGGCCACCGAAATGTTTATTTTTTCAAAGACGGACAATTAAAGCGGATGGAGTTTCATCTTGCCCTGGCGACCGTGTATATGGATCGTATTGAATGATACCCCACCTTCCAATTCCTTTGTTGTAATTCCTTCTCCGCTTCTTCACGACCCCTGATGCAGGATTATAAAAGATGGAATAAGGCTTTTATTCCCTAAATGTCAACTGCTATTCCTTACTTATAAAAATCGAATAATGTTAATGAACGGTGGTTTTTTGTACAGAATTGGGTTTTATCAGAGTTCAAATTTACGGTTCCTCCGTTTTCTTTTTCGCAGGGTTCATTTGCGATAGGCGGGGAAGAAAAAGCCCCAACAAATTCATTTTCCGGAGAAATTGTAAAGGTTTCCGTCAGATTTTTTAGAGCTTCCGTTATCTTTTTTAAATCTTCCGTCAGACTTTTTGGCACTTCCGTCACGGTTTTTAAGGTTTCCGTCAGAACTTTTAGAGCTTCCGTCAGACTTTTTGACTCTTCCGTCAGGGTTTTTAAGGCTTCCGTCAGGGTTTTTACCTTTTCCGTTGCTGACGGAAGAGTCAAAAAATGTGCGGGAAGATGGTTTTGAGAGGGAAAGGTTGAAAAGCAGGTGGTTGGAAGGGGCAAATGGTAAGTGTTAAGAAGTACGCGATAATTGGCGGAAAGTAGATGAGGTAAATAAATGGTTTAATGTAAGTCTCTTCCAAGTTTCAACTGGCGAGCCTTAGCTGGTGTCTAATTGGAATAATTGCGGATGGCGAAATTGAACCTTGAAGGACAGTTAGAACAGGGAGCCGCAACTCGCAAGAAATAACGGATAGCATATTGCGAAGAACTATGTGCCATTCTATGAAATGAAAAAAGTCCCGAAAGTCGGGACTTAGTGGAGGATACCGGATTCGAACCGGTGACCCCTTGCCTGCCAGGCAAATACTCTAGCCAACTGAGCTAATCCCCCTTTTCTTTTTTTCCCTCACTAACCGGTCACTGCGTTGGTTTGGGAAAAATGATATAGGTAAAACTTTGAGAGCGCAAATATAATTTCACTTTTCATCTTTCAAATAGTTCAGCATTAATTCTGCTGTTCTTCGAGAGGCTCCGGCATTTCCAAGTCTTACTTTTAAGTCGCCATACTCTCCGAGCAATCGCTCTCTTTCCTTTGGGGTCAATAATCTTTGCAACTCTTGCCGCAGTCGCATTCTATTGACCTGTCCCTGAATTAATTCTTCTACCACCTTTCGCTGGCAAATCAGGTTCACTATACCAATAAAACCAATGCTCTTATCTATCACCAAATGCGCAATGAAATACGATATCCAACTTCCTTTATAACAAATCACTTCCGGCACGTTGTGCAGGGCGGTTTCAAGTGTAGCTGTGCCGGATGTAACAATGGCGGCTCTGGCATGGCGCAAAATTTCATAGGTTTTATCTATAACTAATTCACATCGGTTGTTGCCCATTATTTTGCGATAAAAGGGGGCCCCTACATGGCTGACTCCGGTCACTACAAATTGGTATTCGGGGAAGTCTTCTATCACTTTCAGATATTCGGGAAGCAGGCAGGCGATTTCCTGTTTACGGCTTCCGGGAACTAAGGCAATGAGTTTCTCATTAGTGGTGTTCGTTTCGACATTTTGAGTCAGTTCATCGAGCAAAGGGTGTCCTACAAAATCAACCCGCACCCCATACTTTTCATAGAACTCCTTCTCGAAAGGAAAGATGACAAACATCCGATCTACATATTGTTTCACCTGATACACGCGCGAAGTTCGCCAAGCCCAAATTTGGGGAGAGATATAATAGAATACCTTGAACCGGTGTTGATGCAGAAACTTGAACAAGCGGAAATTAAAACCCGGATAATCAATAAGAATAACCACATCCGGCTGAAAGGAAAGAATATCCTGCTTGCAGAATTTGATATTACTGAGAATAGTACCGAGATGACGGAGTACTTCAAAAAAGCCCATAAAGGCGAGGTCTTTAATGTGCTTCACCACTTCGCCACCGGCTGCCGCCATTTTATCGCCTCCCCAACACCGAATGGTGGCAGTTGCATCTAAGCTTTTCAGTTCTTTAATCAGGTTGGCGCCATGCAAATCGCCCGAAGACTCACCGGCTATGAGGTAGTATTTCATCTGCGATTAGTTCATAAAATAAACTTGGCAATGATAGTAGGGATGGCATACAGTATGGTGGCTGCAATGACCCCGCGAGCCGCATTGTAATAATCACGACTGATAAAAAGAAAGAAAACAGCTAAGTTGATAATGCAACCGAAGCTCAGAATCTTGGAAAGCAGAAAGGGATCTCTAATGGAGCGCAAGTAATGCTCTACGCTCATTGTTTTCATTTGTAGCAGGTAAAAGAACCCAAAGGCTAAAAGCGGAAACAAGAGGCCGGGTAGAAGCCCTAAAAGAAATTTATCCCACTTGTAAAAGGTGGGAGTGCGGTTAAAGAATTTGTCAAGCATAAGCGAAGTTAAAAATTGAATTCTCCTTTACTCTCTCCGGGGATGTTTTCATTACCTTTTTCTACAGGGGAAAAATCCCAGTTTTCGTTTATAAATGGAATGGCGTAGTGAGCCGTGAGATCGTGCTGCACAGGAACCACACTTACAAAGCCATTGGCTAATGCCCACTCATCGGTATCTTGCCCGCGGTCGTAGTTTACAAATTTGCCGGTGAGCCAGTAATAAGGCCTTCCCGAAGGGTCTTGTCTTTCTATATATTCCTCTTCCCATTTAGCCACGGCCTGCCGCGATATTTTAACTCCTTTCAAGTCCTTTAAAGGGAGCTTGGGAATATTCACATTCAGCAATGTGTTTTTAGGAATGCCGTATTGGAGAATGGATGCGGCAATGAAATGAGCATAATAGGCGGAAGCCGTAAAGTCCGCCTCTTGACTGTAATCCAACAGCGAAAAACCTACAGAGGGGATTCCCTCTAAGCTGGCTTCCACCGCTGCGCTCATGGTGCCGGAATAAATGATATTAATGGATGAATTGGAGCCGTGATTAATTCCACTCACACACAAGTCGGGTTGGCGGTGCAGCACTTTATCTACGGCTAACTTTACACAATCTACAGGAGTGCCGGAGCACTGAAACGCGCGGATGCCTTCAATATGATGCACCTCTTTTAAGCGCAAGGGTTTATTAATGGTGATAGCGTGCCCCATGCCCGATTGAGGAGAATCGGGAGCCACTACCACCACCTCTCCTAAATCTTTCACCGAGTTGACTAAGGCAATAATGCCGGGGGCGGTAATGCCATCATCATTTACTACTAATATCAAAGGTTTACTCATAAAGCGAAGATAGGCTTTGAAGAATAGTGCAAGTGTATTCAATAAGGTATTTTTCAACAAAAACAAATATTTTGCACGGGTGAATTCACCGGTGTATCCACCCTCTTCTGTTTTTGTGATTGTGCCTTCCTATAACGAGGGGAAAGTGATTCGCAATACCGTATGTCCATTGATTCAACAAGGATATACCGTGGTGGTGGTGGATGATTGTTCTACCGATGAAACTAAGAAAGCAATAAGCGATTTATCTATTCACTACCTGCGCCATGAAATGAATCTGGGGCAAGGAGCCGCTCTGCAAACCGGATTGGAATATGCTTGCGAAAACGGAGCGCAGTATGCGGTGACCTTTGATGCAGATGGGCAGCACAATTATTTGGAAATTCCGGAGTTGCTGCAACCGGTGGCAGAGGGGAGAGTAGATATTGCGATGGGAACTCGCTTTAAAAGGAGGGAAGACATTGCGCAGGTTCCCCCGCTTCGAAAGCTGATTCTGAAAGGAGCCATATTGGTTAACGGTTTGCTGACCGGGATGTGGCTTACCGATGCGCACAATGGATTCCGCGCCATGAACCGAAAGGCGATATGTAGTATTCATCTCCGAGAGAACAGAATGGCACATGCCTCTGAAATTCTCTCGCAGATAAAAGAAAACAAGCTGCGCAACCAAGAAGTCCCCGTGAAAATTATTTACAGTGATTATTCAAAATTGAAAGGACAAAGTTCGATGAACTCCATCAACATACTGATTGATTTACTGCTGAAAAAAATAACCTGATATGATTAGCATCAAAATTATCCTGCTCATTCCGTTAGTGCTGCTCATCCTCTTTTTTCTGACAAGGCTGCGCAACAAAACCTTCTATCGCTTATCGCTGATAGGCGTTTCTATTGTCGGAATTGTGTTTGTGCTTTTTCCCGACTTGACCGATAAACTCGCTCACTTAGTAGGAGTGGGGCGCGGAGCCGACTTAGTCACTTACATCTTCATTGTGTTTTTCTTTATGGCCGGCATTCTTTTATATTCGAAAATCAGGAAAATAGAAGCAGACCAAACCGAACTGATAAGGAAGATAGCACTACAGCGAGCCGAAAAACTAAACCAATCTTAAAAAATGAATCAACGACTTATTGTCACAGCTCTGATGGCTTTAATACTCGGAGCCATTACGTTGACTTATTCCAATCACTTTTACAACGATTTTCACTTTGACGATGCCCACACCATCCGAGATAACGGCTATGTGCGCGACCTGAAAAACATTCCGCTATTTTTTAAGGATTGCACAACCTCCAGCGCTATGCCTTCGCATCAGGGCTATCGCCCTTTGGTAACAACTACAATAGCCATTGATTACTGGTTGAGTATGAAAAAGACAAAAGGGCAAGATGGTTACAATGTGTTGTGGTATCACATCTCTAACTTTAGTTGGTTCTTGATGATTGTGGTCTTAATGTATTTTGTGCAACTGCGGATTTACAATTTTGCTTTTGAGGGAGAATACAACCATTACTTCGCTTTGCTTGGCTGTTTGTGGTATGGCCTCACCACCGCAAATGCGGAAACTGTTAACTATATTATTTCCCGATCCGATATTCTTTCTACCCTCGCCATCATCGCTTCCTTTGCGGTATATACCGAGTTTCCGAAGGCTCGAAAATATTATCTGTATTTGTTGCCTGCGGCCATTGGCATGTTTGCCAAAGAGACCACTATCATGTTTGCCCCGGCATTAATTGCCTACGACTACATGATTGAAAAGCAAAAGAGCCTTAGCCATTTCTTTACACTAAAAGGAATAAAGGAGTTTGCGAAAAGTATTTGGATGGGACTACCGGCTTTAATACTCTGTGTGGCATTGGCTCTATTCACTATCAAAATGACCAAGCACCACGAGCCGGGGGGCTTTTCTACATTGTTTTATGCCGCTTCGCAGCCATACATTATTCTTCATTACATCACTCAGTTTTTCTTCCCCTTTGGCTTGAGTGCCGATACCGACATTCCATTAATCACTTCCCTTAAAGATGACCGCTTATTTATTGGAATTGCGTTTTTGGTGGGTTTAATATTCGTTGCTTTTAAAACTTCCGAAACCAAACAATGGCGACCCTTTTCGTTTGGCTTGGTGTGGTTCATTCTGATGCTGTTGCCTACTTCTTCTTTTATTGCTTTGGCAGAAGTCACCAACGACCATCGGGTATTTCTTCCATACATCGGACTCATTATTTCAATGGTTGCCCTGCTGGCTAATTTGTATTACTATCTGCTTAAAGAAAAAGTAGTGCTTAAAAACGGTGTACTGCTTCTCACACTGCTCGTAATTAGCGGTTACGGCTATGGCACGCACGAGCGGAACAAGATTTGGAAAACAGATGAGACTCTTTGGAAAGATGTGACCGAAAAGAGCCCCAACAACGGTAGAGGTTGGATGAATTACGGACTGAATTTGATGGGCAAAGGAAACTATGCCGATGCGGAATACGCCTACAATCAGGCATTGGAAAAAGCTCCGAGATATTACATTCTGCACATAAACATGGGCGTGCTAAAAGAGGCACAGGGCAAAAAGACAGAGGCAGAACAATACTATAAGAATGCGTTGGGATACGGCCCTAATTATGTAGAGCCTTATTATTACTATGCCCGCTTTCTGTTCAACTCCGGCAGAGTAGAGGAAGCCGAGATATACTGCACCAAAGGCTTAGAATTATTTTCAGGACATCTGTACTCGCGTTATCTGCTGATGGATATTTACAACTATCAGAAAAACTGGAGCAAATTGCTACAGACCGCTCAAGCCACCCTCTCTATGTATCCAGATGATGAGAAGGCAAAAATGTATGTGGCCATAGCTCAGAACCCTTCAGCAGCCTCCACCATCACTATTAATAAAAATCAAACTGCGGTGGATTTACTCAATCAATCATTGGCGTATTACTCAGCGGGAAAATACCGGGAGTGCATTGATGCCTGTTTCGCAGCGCTGAGTGTGAAGGCCGATTATCCCGAAGCCTATAATAATATCTGCTCGGCCTATAACCAATTAGGCAAATATGACAGTGCCGTGTGGGCTTGTTCTAAAGCGATGGAGTTAAAACCGGATTTCCCCTTAGCGAAGAATAACCTGAATTGGGCAAAAAGTCAACAAAAGAAATAGAGAATCGGGGAGTATTAAAGATCGAAGTTCAGCACTATGCGGTTACTCTTGGGGTGACTTTGGCAAGTGAGCACATATCCTTTTGCAATCTCCGCATCGGTTAAACTTTCCCTGTCATCCATTTCCACTTTACCTTCTAACAGTTTGGCTCGGCAGGTGCAGCAAGCCGCGACCATGCAGGAGTAAGGAGGATCATAACCGGCATCTAAAGCGGCTTCCAATACAGTTTCCCTCTCTTTTACCTCTAATTCAAACTCATTTCCGTCATAAATAATTTTAACGGAAGCCGTGCCGGCAAACGGCTCCTCAGAGGCAGAGGCAGTGCCTACATCGGCAGCTTGTTTATCTTCATCGGCACGAGCCGTAAAATACTCCACGTGTACTTTCTCTTTCGGAATGGCTAAGATTCCTAAAGCTGTTTCCACTTCCTTCATCATTGGAGTAGGACCGCAGATAAAAAACTCGGCATTCTGAAAATTGAGATTTGTATTTTCTCGCAATAAACGCAAGGCCATATCCTTTAGCACAAAACCGGAATAAGGATGGTTGGTATTTAACGGGGCATCGTAAATGTACACGGCCTTTAGTCTATCGGCATACTGAGCGACCAAGTTTTCGAGATGATCTTTAAAGATGATACAATTTTCGTTTCTATTACCGTAAAAGAGAGTGACCTTGCTCTTTGGCTCTTTCACCAACACCGATTTCAAAATGGCCATCAGCGGAGTAATCCCTGAGCCACCCCCGAAAAGCAAGTAATGTTTTTCGTTTACTGTATCTAAAGGAGAGTGAAACTTGCCCATTGGCTCCATCACTTCCACTTCGATTCCCGGTCTTAAATTATCGTTGATAAAATTTGAGCCTACCCCACCGGGTACTCTCTTGATAGCAATAGTGGGCGGCTCGTTAGTGTAAGGCGAACTACAAAAGGAATAACTCCGGTTCACATTATCGCCATTCACCATCAATTTGAGGGTGGTGTATTGCCCCGGAATATATTGGAAGGAATCTTTCAGTTCATCAGGCACCTCAAACGAAACAGAAACAGCATCAGCCGTTTCTGTCTTTACTTCTTTCACTTTTAGTATATGGAATTTGGACATTCTGCATAGGTATTTGTGGCGCAAATATATAAACGTAACAGCGGTATTAAAAGCGCATAAAGGAGTGTTGCCGAAAATCGTATGACAAAGCCTCCCCTTTTCCGCAAACATACCCTCCTTGCATTTTTATTAAACCTGAGCAGAATAGATTTAATCCCCTTCACGCCACCTTTTACGGGGATTAATGGAGTAAAACCGAAAATAGAAATTTAAAATATTTGGCGCCTTACTGCCGCCACCCGGAGCACATCACTCTCCCACGGGCGTTCGTGCTGTAGCGCCATTTGAGGGCAATATCTTTTCTCTAATTCGCAATCGGCAATTCGCAATATTCTAAATGGATCAACTGCCCCAACACTGCCTCCGCTTTTCTTTATTCCGTTCTTTTCAAATCAGGAAGCAGGAGGGTTACCGGTCTTCCCTGATCAGCAAAATATTCCTTTCTCCTGCTGTAGCTTTGATAAGCATTTGGCACTCCAACTTCCCAAAGCAACGGAAAAAAGCCTCAAACGGCTTTGTTTTTTGTTTTGAATCAATTAAAAATAAACAGAGCAAAACAAAATGGGAGCGCATTTGCGAGGATGTATTTTGTCGGCTGTTTGTCAGTCGGGTGTTGCAAGACCCTTTGAGAAATCCTCTAACGTCATTACGCGCACAGAAGGAAACTCGTTTTGGTTTAGCGAAAGTAACTTCCTGTCGTTTGAAACTAAAATGTCGGCATTAGATGAAAGATAAGTGTCGGCAAATTTATTGTCATCAACGTCACCTTGAACAAGATGAAAAAAGTAGAAGATGTCATGAAGTGAAGTGTTTTCAGCAGTCAGAATTGTCCCGAGTAAATTGTGAGTTACTTCTTCTCCCCAAAACTGGTCGAACTTCTCCTCATATTCTAAAAGGATTTCTGTCGAAACACAAAGTGTATATTGCTGATTTAGAAATGCATCAAATACATTTCTATAGGGTGAAAGTTTACCGATACAACTAATAAAGCTGTTTGTGTCGAGAATAATTTTCACCGCGCTATCATTTTATTTTTTCGCGCTGTCAAGCCACTTTTGATAAATAGATGCTGTGTAATTGCGATTAGATTCCTCGCGTGTGATGGCTTCGTCTAATTTGTTACGGAAATAAAAATTAAGCAATGATTTTATTTCATTCAGTTGTTTTTCATCAGCTATGTAACGGAAACTTTTAAGCAGCTCCAATTGTATTTGAGTGAGTTTGTCTGTAGTAGTAACCATAACCTAATGTTTTTACGAAGATAAAATGTTTTGTTTAATCAATAGTAGCACTATATCTAAATACAGCAAAACAAAATGGGAGTGCATTTGCATGGATGTATTTGTCGGGCGATTTGTCCGCATAGGGTTATTGAGCGTTTGTGATAATGTGTCGAATTTTAAGTCTACACGCGTCCCACTCTTTGCTGTCCCACGCACCATCGGCTAAATGAGATTTGTACGCCAATAGAAGTTCTTTTAAAGCCTTACAAAACAAGGTAGCGTTTACTTTTTCGTTTTCAATTAGATTATTGCCTGCCCTTGTAATTGTAAATTTTCCATACACTTCACCTTGATGCAGCAATCCGCATCGAATATTTTTATAAAACTGTCCATTCTTGAACACCTTTAATTCATTGTTTTTGCTTTCAGCAAATTCAAAAATTTTGTTGAACATGTCTGGAGATTTGCCTCGGGATGTTTCGTTTTGTCCGGTTAGAAAAGCAGCAAAAGTCTCAATTAATAAAGAGCAACTTGCCATCATAAGAAAGCCGTTTTTATACTCTTCAGTAAAAACGTTTCTGCTTACCTGTTTATCTTTTTTTTCATACTCAGCTTTGATGTCAGAAGGGAAGTCAAATATTTTTAGAAAGCGGTTATAGAGTCTCTCATAAACATACTCCGCAACCACAGTCTGGTTTGCTTTGTCTTTAATTAGTTCACCAATGTCAGTCATTGAAATGTCAACTATTTTTTTTTCCTTGTAAAATCGAGCGAATGATGTCATGAGCAATTAATATGGTGAAGAGTAGAGTCTATTTGTTTTTATAATTTATTCTTCATTCTCACTGCTTATCAAGAACTCAATCCTGTTAGTCAATTGATTAAACTTACTAGTTAAGTCATTGTTTGTAATAACAGTAAACGCATAAGTCTTGTTGTTATAGATAAAAGCGATTCCTCTACCTGAATAGCCATTCTTTACAAAGTCAGATACAATTGCGTCTAACCTTTTGAACACAACTTTTTTAGGGTTCTGTAGGGAAAATTTAGTGAAAAACTTGTCTTTAAATTCATCTTTCTCTTGTTGTGTAGCGTTATAATAGCCGTCTGGCAAATTGTTTACGATAACTTGAAAAAACGCCATGTCTGATTTTGAGTTTTCATTGCTTTGGCAAGCATAGTTTAAATCAAAATTACCGTTTGCTTGGGCTGAAACGTCTTTAAGTTGGCAATCACATTTTACAGCTATCCCTTGCTCTGAAAAAACCTGATACCCTTTGCTTTGATAATAAGCTGCGTCTCTGGCAGAAGAATTGCTTTCGTTTACTTCGACAACAGCAGAACTTGCGGTTAAAACTTCTTCAGATTTTGTGGTTGTCGCAGTGCTGTTTAAATGTTCCATTTGCTTATAAGATTCTATACAACCAAGTTCGCCAGCTTTACTGAGAAAGGAATATGCTTCATCTCGTTTACCTTGCAAATTGTATAGCTGACCAATCCTTTCATAGAGTTTACAGTCTTTAGGATTTAGGTGTAAAGCGTTTTTGTATGCGTTAATTGAATTTTCTGTTTGAAACAAACTGTCGTAAATGCTTGCTTCAATTAGATGTGTCGGCAAAAAGTCAAATTTCAATTTAAGGGATTTGCTACAGTCGGTTAATGCGCTTTTATAGTCGCCAAAGTTTGCTTTTACTTTTGCTCTCAGTGAAAATGCTTCAAAGGAATTGCTGTCCAATTCAAAAAAAGTGTTTAAATGTAAGAGTGCGTTTTTATAATCACTTAATTCAGTTTCCGTCTTAATAAGAAACAAAAGTGCTTGACTATTCTTGTCGTCTAATTCGACAGCTTTTGAAAAATATTTTTTCGCGCAATCGAAGTCTTTCCCTGTATAACACTCTACGCCTGCATTAAAGTTTTCTATTGCTGTTTTCTGGTTGCATGAAAACAAAAACACTGCGATAAAGAGGTGGAATAATTTTTTCATGCCGCTTTTGATTTTAATGAGGGTAAAGATATAAGTGGTTTTGAAGGCAGTAAATTTTTTTCAAGTGTTGCAACTGGGCTGTTGGCTGTTTTGTATTCGGCTGTTTGCGCGTCAGCGCAAAATAAAAGGGATGATTCAAGTTTAAAAAATAGACGAGCATCATCTCTTTTATTTTGCTGAAGCATAGCCAATGGGCTTCGCCCTTGCATTTTGTCTTTTGTCTTTAAGCGACTACCCTACACAACCTTGTCAAAAACCTGCGCGTCAAAAGTTGCCGCTAACGTCAGTTCGTCTAAAAACCTCGGTTACATCTCAAATATAAGCGAATACCGCT
>CAZQYO010000045.1:0-12813 GCA_964597415.1 uncultured Chitinophaga sp. | reverse complement strand
CAGATAAATGCCGTAGCGGAAAAAGGAAAGCAGCAGCACTATACTTTGCCGCCTGATGTCCGGCAATTCTTCCTCCCGGATAATCCATTGTTTTCGCTGGAGAAAAGGCACAGACTTTAGCCCCCGTTGCAGCCAATCGAACCGAAAATACAGCAACAAAAAAATACCGCAAAGCCCAATAGCGAGGCCGGACAAAAACGAATCGGTTTTCCAATAACTGATAAAATAAATACCGGCCATCAGGGTCACGGTGGTTTGCGCCATACCCCCAATGGTGCTGAGGTAGAAGGCCTCGGTCCGATTACTTTGTTCGGCATATAAAACCCTGCCGAAAAATTCACCGCTTCGGCCCGGAGTAATAAAACCAAAAGTAATCCCCGCCAACACGCCTTTTAAAAGCGGAAGAAATCGCGTGGAGTGATTTCCTAAAAGAATTTTCCACTTGTAGGTTTCGAGCAGCCAGTTAAAGGGCATCAACAGCACAGCCGCCAGTAACAAGCCCGCTCTGTCTGCCCGAAAATTATTTCGGAATAAAGCGACTTGCTGCGCAAAATCGTTTTGTAAAAAAAGTGCTTGAATAATGAAACCGGCCATCAACACAAACACGAAAGCCTTAAAGGCATACCAAAAAAAATGTCGGCTGAAAAAATTCTTCATGATTTTGTTATCCGTTAAAGCTAATGCGTTGCGGCATACCCGAAATGGTTTAATTTGGTGAAGTGAAAAAACAAAATTCAATCATTCTCGGCATTGACCCGGGCACACTTGTTTTGGGATATGGCATTATTGAAGTAGAAAAATCGAACATGAAACTGTTGAGCATGGGGGTTATCCATCTCTCCAAATACGAAGAGCCGTTAGTAAAACTGAAAGTGATTTTTGAAAAAATTCACGGCTTAATAGAAAATTATAAGCCCACCGTTTGCGCCATCGAAACGCCTTTCTACGGTAAAAATGTGCAAAGTATGCTCAAGTTGGGCCGGGCGCAAGGAGTCGCTATCGCTTCGGCTCTCACCAAAAATGTGGAAGTGCACGAATACTCTCCCAAAAAGATAAAACAATCGGTCACAGGAAATGGAAATGCTTCAAAAGAGCAAGTAGCCGCCATGCTTCAACGGCTCATTGCTTTTGAAATTCAACCCAAATTTTTAGATGCCACCGATGGACTTGCAGCCGCTGTTTGCCATCACTTTCAAAATAAAACAGCAGGTACTGCCGCTGGTAAAAAAGTATCGGGGTGGAATGATTTTATAAAACAAAATCCCGCAAGAGTAAAGTAATCCGTACCGGATAGTTTGTGCTATCACAAATGGGCATCTGAAGAAACCAATAATAATTACGATTTTATACCCTGCATTATTTCTCCATTTATCTGTCTCGCTCCGATTTTTTTGTTATATTCGTCAGGTCAACGCAAGGAGTAGCATCATCGCCTTTTCATAGGCACTTTGGGATAGATCCTCATTCGTTTTTCATTTATCGGCTCACAACGAGCATTTTATTATTGTTAACTAAACCGGTTTGAACATGCAACAAATTAGATTTAAGGCGTATAATCTTGGCAACTACCTAAACCTGCCACAAGTGCAGCAGTACCTCACAGCAGAGCAGCGAAATGATATTCGTGTGGTGGGCACCGTACTTCCTTTTAAAGTAAACGAGTACGTAATTAATGAACTGATAGACTGGAGCAAGGTTCTCAATGATCCGATTTATACGCTCACTTTTCCTCAAAAAGAAATGCTGCAGCCGCAGCATTTTGAAGCGGTAGATCAGGCCTTGAAAAATAATATGCCTAAAGCCGAACTAAAAGCGCTGCTGCACGACATCCGTATGGAGCTGAACCCCCATCCCGCAGGGCAAATGGAACACAACGTTCCCGAATTAGATGGCGTAAAGCTGACGGGGCTGCAACATAAATACCGCGAAACGGTGCTGTTTTTTCCCGCCCACGGGCAAACCTGCCACGCTTATTGCACTTTCTGTTTTCGTTGGCCGCAGTTTGTAGGCGAAAGCGAACTGAAATTTGCCATGCGCGAAACCGAGTTGCTGAAGGAATATATTCGTCAGCATACAGAGGTAAGCGATATTCTATTTACAGGAGGCGACCCAATGGTGATGTCCACTAAGCACTTAAAGGAATATATAGAACCGCTGTTAGACCCCGAGTTTTCTCATTTGCAGACCATTCGTATCGGCACCAAATCTCTCAGCTACTGGCCTTTTCGCTACACTTCCGATAAAGATGCCGATGAGTTGTTGCGCTTGTTTGAAAAAATTGTGGCTTCGGGCAAGCACCTAACTATTATGGCTCACTTTAATCACTACAAGGAACTGAGCACAGAGGCAGTAAAAAAAGCCATTCAGCGTATTAAAAATACCGGAGCCGAAATCAGAACCCAATCGCCACTGATGCGAAACATTAACGATAACCCTCGCGTGTGGGCAAAAATGTGGAAACAGCAAGTGAAGTTTGGTTGTATTCCTTACTATATGTTTATAGCCCGCGACACCGGAGCGCAACACTACTTCTCTGTTCCTTTATTCCGCGCTTGGCAAATTTTCAAAAAGGCCTACCAGTCGGTGAGTGGAATAGCTCGCACGGTGCGCGGCCCCAGCATGTCAGCCGACCCGGGAAAAATTCAAGTATTGGGAACCGCGATGGCAGGTGATGAAAAAGTGTTTGTGCTGCGCTTTATTCAAGGGAGAGATCCCGAGTGGGTGCACCGCCCTTTCTTTGCAAAATTTGATTCAGAAGCTATTTGGCTGAACGATCTGGAACCCGCCTTCGGAAAGCAGAAATTCTTTTTTGAAGAAGACGACCAATTCTCTCTCGGCCATCAGCTTGAGGATTTGAATCAGATAGCAAGTTGATACACGAAGAAACTTAGGGAAGAAGCTATCAGAAGATTGGAGGAGTGGCTTTTCTTGCACTCCACCAGTCATAGAGAAAACCGGGAGAAATCATTCCACCCCATCCCGATATCTTCGTAGGTGTGTTCGCCTATTTTTACTATGGCAGGCACTTCAACATTCGGTTGATAGTGCCGGTAAAAACTTAGGGTGGGATTGTTGTGCAACACAAAAAGAAAAAACGATTTAAAGCCCATCCCTTTTAGCTTTTTCAAAGCCTCTGTAAAAAGCCTTTTCCCTATCCCTTTCCCGTGAAAATTTTTCAGTAGATAAAGGGCATAAATCTCTCCTTCAAAATGTTGAAAGGGTTCTCTGGCTTTTCCTCCGGAGCAATAACCGATTATTTCTTCTTCGCTGTTTTTAATCACTATTACAAAGCTGTGACTGTCCCCCCGGCTCAATATCAGATGCCAGCGTTCTTTATAGCGCTCTACACTGATGCTGTTCAGAAAATCATCTTCAATTAATCCGCAGTAAGTTTCCCGCCAGGCCGTAAAATTTACCTGAGCTATTCCTTTGACATCAGAAAGCACCGCATCGCATACATGAAAGGTTTCAGAAGCAGCCATGATTTTGGAACTCTAAAGGTAGTAATAAGCAAGCTCAACTTCCTAAAATAAAAAACCCGCTCCTAAATGGTTGGAGCGGGTAGATATGTTAACCAAAACAATCCTTATTGCATTTTAATCACCAGCGGGTTAAACGGGTCATCATCCATTTTGTAGGTAACGTTGCCTTCACTTTTTATATCGCTTTCAAAAGGCTGCAAATAAACATCCACATCTACATAATTAGTGTTCTTATCTACGCTCTTCACGGTATATTTTTTATAGCCCGGCACTTTAAAGATGATGCGAATAGGTTCGCCCAATTCTTCTTTATTCAAAGCCAGTGCATAATTTCCTTTGTCGTCAATAGAGGCTTGCAGTAACTCTAAACCAAATTTGTCGAAATTGATTTTTGCATTGGCAATAGGCTTCTTGGTCTGCGCATCTATAATCTTACCCGTTATTACGAGCACATTCGGATTAGTCACTACATTATTAGCGACCGACTGTGGGTCTGTGGTTAAAGAAGAATTGCCTGTTGTTGATGTGTTTTGGGCAGGAAGATTTCCACACACTACGGCCAACAGGAAGCCTAAGCCCAACGAGAAAAAAAATTTGGTGTTCATAGCCGACCTCCTAAGTTAAAAGATTAAATAAAATATTGAAAATGAATTGATTACTCCTTAATTTGTCCAGTTCTAATTTATCCGCCACTTGCGAAAACGATAGTTCCAGCGAATTTTCGCAGCAAATATACAGCATCATAAACGAATGAATGTGGAAAAAATTGAGAAAATGTTGTTAAAAAATTGAAGAAAGGCAGAAAATCTTAGAAAGCCTGAAGATCCACCAATTTTTTGTAGATGCCCTTTTTTGCCATTAGACCGATGTGGTTCCCTCTTTCGCTGATTTTGCCTTCCTGCATCACCACTATTTCATCGGCAAACTGAATGGTGGAAAGTCGGTGGGCAATCACGATGGTAGTGCGCCCTTTCATCAAATTAGTAAGCGCATCCTGTACTAAGCGCTCTGATTTAGAGTCGAGCGAAGAAGTGGCTTCATCCAGAATTAAAATCGGAGGATTCTTTAAAACCGCCCGGGCAATAGTAAGGCGCTGCCTTTCGCCTCCGCTCAACTTACCACCTCGGTCTCCAATAATGGTGTCGTACCCATCTTCCAATTTTGAAATAAACTCATGCGCATTGGCAATCTTGGCGGCCTCCATTACCTGCTCACGGGTGGCCTCTTTAATCCCAAAAATGATGTTGTTGAATACGGTGTCGTTAAACAGAATAGACTCTTGTGACACTATCCCGAACAAAGCCCGCAGTTCGGCTAACTTATATTCGCGGATGTCGGTTCCATCTATTAAAATACTTCCTTCACTAACGTCATAAAACCGGGGGAGCAGATCCACCATAGTCGTTTTACCCGCTCCCGACTGCCCCACCAAGGCGATTAATTTGCCCTTTTCTATTTTCAGATGAATATTGTCCAGAATTTTTTTGTTGTCGTAGTTATTGTAAGCAAAACCTACCTGCCGGTATTCAATTTCACTCTTAAACTCTTTAATAGAAGCTGCATTTGGTTTTTCGGTAATGGATACTTCCGCATCTATCACTTCAAAAATCCGTTGCGCAGAGGCTAATCCTTTGCGGATATTATACGAAGCAGACGAGAAGTTTTTGGCCGGTGGAATAAGCTGTGAAAACAAGACCATGAAGCCGATAAAAGTTTCTGCCTCTAAGCCCTGATGAGTAATCACCAATCGTCCGCCAAAATAAAGCACCGCACATACCACGCATATCGCCAGAAACTCAGTGAGCGGAGACGATAATTCCCTTCGGGTATTCATCCGCCAGTTTATCCCATACAAGCGCTGATTGATTTTATGAAACTGTTTGCGCATAAATTCCTCCGCATTAAAAGCATGCACTATCCGCAAACCACTAAGCGTTTCATCGGCAATGGTAATCAACTGACCGGTGATGGTTTGCGCTTCGGTGCTTTGGCGTTTTAGGCTTTTGCCTACGCGGCCAATAATTGCTCCGGTAATCAGCAGCATTACAAACACAAAGCCGGTAAGTTCAGGGCTGAGCATTAGTAAGGCGAGCAAGTAGATAATGATATTCAATGGCTCGCGAACGGTAATTTCTATAAAGCTGATAATGCTGTTCTCTACTTCTTTCACATCATCGGTAATGCGGGCAATAATATCGCCTTTGCGCTCTTTTGAATAATAGGCCAATGGCAACTGAAGAACCTTTTGGTAAATATCGCTTCGTAAATCGCGCACGGCTCCACTCCGTATAGGGGCGAGAAAATACAGCGCCAAAAAGCGAAACAGGTTTTTGAAAAAGAAGAGCACGGCAATCATAATGCAGAACTTTACCAGAGCCGTTAACTGCCCACATTCATGTATTTCAAAACTCAGAAGGTACTTGAAATAATCCAGCAAGGCAGAGGCGGTCCAAGAAAATGCCGGACGATTGACCACCATCGGAATTCTGCCAAAGAGCAATTGCAGAAATGGAATAATCATAACCACCGAAAAAAGAGAAAATAATACGGTAAGGATGTTGAACAACACGTTCAAAGCCGCAAAGCCACTGTATTTGCGAGCGTATGAAAGGATGCGCCAAAGATTCTTCATGTGCGAACAAAAGTATAATTATCGTTTACTAATCGGCAATAAGCTTTCAAAGTATGGAACACCGCCCCTCTTAACGCAGCCTGCCTGTTTTAATTTTTACCTTTGCGCCATAATTTTTTTAAGTATGGATTCGCGAAGACAATTGAAAGTAGCCTCTCTTATTAAAGAAGCCTTTACCGAGGTGCTGATAAAAGATGGAAGTAAGTTTTACGGCAATGCTTTTGTAACCCTCAGCAACGTCAGAGTAAATTCAGACCTCACGCTGGCTCGATTCTACCTAAGCATTTACAACAATCCCATGGCAGATGAAATCATCGAGAATTTCAATGCCCATAAAGGAGAGTTGAAACACGCCTTAGCCGAAAAAGTGCGTCACTTAGTGCGTAGAATACCCGAAATAGAATTTTTTAAAGATGAAACCATGGACTACGTGTTTCACTTAGAGGAGGTGTTTAACCGCATAAAGGAAGAAGACGAAGATTTGAAAGAGAACTTGCTGAAAAAGGAGCGCCAAAAGTCAAGCCCCAAAAGTCAAGCCCCAAAGACCAAAAAGCAAGCAACCCTCACTAAAGAGCTACCCGTAAAGAGCAAAAAGGTCGCCCCTGTCAAAACTAAAACCCGCAACCCTAAATAATACATGCTGGCCTTTCGCATCGCTCTTCGCTATCTGTTTTCAAAAAAATCTACCAACGCCATCAATATTATTTCATGGGTGAGCATGTTGGGAATGGCCGTAGGAGCACTCGCGCTCATAGTAGTGCTCAGTGTGTTTAACGGCTTCGAAGGACTGGTGCTATCGCTTTACAACTCCTTTTATCCCGATATAGAAATTACAGCCGTTCACGGCAAAACCTTTGAGCAAAATCCCGAATGGTATAGCAAGATAGTTCACCTCCACGAGGTGCAGGCAATTTCGCAAACGCTCGAAGAGAATGTCTATTTAGAATACGGTCAACAGGCTGCACTTGGCACTGTAAAAGGAGTAGATGAGCACTACAACGAGGTCACCACCGTCAAAAATTACGTGCGGCAAGGTCGCTTTCTGTTGCACGACAGCGCCATGAACTATGCCGTGATAGGTGCCAACTTAGCCATCCCCATGAATGTAAACATAGAGCGTGGTATGGAGCCACTTCGCCTCACCGTACCTCGCAAAGGAGTAAAAAGTGCCTTTATTCCCGAAGATGCCTTTATCACCATGCAGGCCATGCCCTCAGGCATTTTCTCTATTCAACAAGAGTTTGATGCAAAATATGTATTCGTGTCTCTCGCCTTTGCCAAAGAACTCTTAGGCGATGACCACCGCATTTCGGCTTACGAAATAAAACTGAAACTCGGCACCGACCCGCAAAAAGCCCAACGGCAAATAGCCGCACTTACCGGCCCGGACTTTCAGGTAAAAACCCGCATAGAACAAAAAGCGGAGATGTATCGGGTTATGCTCATTGAGCGATGGGTAACCACCGCTATACTCGGCTTTATCATTCTTATTATCTCCTTCAACATTATCGGCTCCCTTACCATGCTGGTACTCGAAAAATCGCGCGACATCTCCATCCTCAAAGCTATGGGAGCTGATTCCCGCCTCATTAGCCGCATCTATTTGCTCAACGGCCTCTTGGCCTCCTTGTTTGGCGCGGCTACCGGCCTTATTTTGGGCTACCTGATATGCCTCTTGCAAATGAAATTCCACTTCCTCAAACTGAGTGGGGGCGGAGGTTCCAGCTTTGTGATAGACTACTACCCTGTTTCCTTCAAATGGGCCGACCCGCTGGTGGCGGTCTCCATCATTCTGTGCGTGAGCCTGCTGGCAGCCTATTTCCCCTCCCGCAAAGCCGGACAAAGCGAAATGAATTTTAAATAGTTGGCGCCTTACTGCGCCATCTATTTAAAATTCATTTTTGGGTGTGAACCTTTATTCGTGACGGCATTGTTGCCCTTACACCGAAAAGAAAAACTGCTTTTGCAGAAAGGGATTGTTGGCGCGTTCATGGCCAATGGTGGTTGTGGGGCCGTGACCGCAGTACACGGTCACTTCATCGGGCAAAGCCATCATCTTTTCGGTCAGGGACTGATACAGCACTTTGCCATCGGCTCCGGGAATGTCAAAGCGCCCCACACTGCCATTGAATAGCACATCGCCACTAATAATTACCTTTTCCTGCCGGTTGTAAAACGCCAAATGCCCCGGAGAGTGGCCGGGAGTAAACAACACTGAAAACGACTGATTGCCGAAAGTGATAAGGTCGCCTTCTTTCAAAAATTTTTGCGGCTTGGGAGAGGCCTCTACCTTAAACCCAAAAAATCCCTGATAGTCGAGTGCCGCTTTCATCACTTCAAATTCTATTTCATGAAATTGAGGAAGCAGGCCGTAAGTGTCGCAGATAAATTTGTTGCCGGGAAAATGGTCTATGTGGCAATGTGTGTTCAGCAGCAAAACGGGGCGCAGTCCTAAGTCGGTTATTGCTTGCAATAAGGCTTCCCGCTCCTGCTCGTTGGAGCAACCGGGATCTACAATGGCACATTCCTTCGTTTCATCATACAGTAAGTAGGTGTTTTCCATGAAGGGATTAAAAGTAAGGGAGTGTATCTTGAGCATGAATGTAATTTGATTAAGTTTGATGTAAACTGCTATGCTACGCGAATTAAAACAATCTTTGTCTGCTTGTGTTTGATGAAAGTCATGATTAAAAACTGCCTGCTTCATATTAAAAATTGCAAAGCCGGAATTTCTGTGTCCGGTATTTTCATGACCGGTGTGCTAACCTTGCTGTTTTCTGTGATACATGCGCAATCAGCAGATCAGAAATTTGGGCAGAGCCGCGTTCAGTATAAGGACTACACCTTTCAGTATTACGAGAGCGATAATTTTACTACTTACTTCTATCAGGGCGGTCAGGATGTAGGGAAGTATGTGATTAAAACAGCCGAAGATGTATCGGAAGAAATTGCCACGTTGCTCGATTTCAAATACCGCAGAAAGATTGACATTATCGTGTACAACAACATCAATGAACTGAATCAAACCAACATCGGCATTTATGAGCAGGGGCAAAACCCGGGAGGCGTTACCAAAATTCCGGAAAACAAAATGTTTATTTACAACAATGGGGATCATCGCTTTATAGATAAGCAGGTGCGCGAAGGACTGGCGCGAATTTACGTGGACAAGATGGTGTTGGGGAGCAGTTTTGCCGAGCTTATTCAGAACGCGGTATTGCTGAACCTCCCCGACTGGTACAAGCTCGGACTGGTAGAATACATCGGCAAGGATTGGGATAGCCAAATGGAAGATAAGCTGCGCGATGGAATTATGAATGGGCGCTATCGGAAGTTGAATAAGCTGCAACCTGATGAAGCGGTTTTTGTGGGTCATTCCATTTGGCATTATATAGAGGAAGTGCACGGCAAGTCGGCCGTGAGCAATGTTATCTATCTCACCCGCGTGAACCGCAGCGTGGACAATGGTTTTCTTTTCGTATTAGGCACTGACCTCAATGAAACACTTCAACAGTGGTACTCTTATTATTATTCTCGCTTCACTAAAGAAAAGGCACTTACCAACCTCCCGGCAGACAGCAGTGCAGTAAAAGCGCGCATCCGCAAAGATTTACTCTACTATGAGACGAAACTTAGCCCCGATGGCAAGCACATTGCTTATGCCAGCAATGATATGGGGAGGTACCGGGTACACGTGCTCAACACAGAAACACATCAAAGCAAAGTGGTGTTCAGAGGGGGCTTTCGCACCAACACGCTTTTCACCGATGAGTCTATTCCATTATTAGCATGGGAACCGGGAGGTAAAAGATTAGCCATTCTAAGCGACAGACGGGCACAAACCTTTCTTCGATTTTACAATATCGAAACGCATAAGATGGAGGTGAATCCGGTGAGGAAATTTCAGAAAGTGATCAGCTTTTCGTTTGTAGATTCTAAGCAGTTGGTGATGAGCGCTATTCAAAACGGGCAAACAGATATTTTTCTGTACACCATTGCCTCTACCACTACCAAGCGCTTAACCGATGATTATTTTGATGACTTATATCCCGCTTATATTGAGGCAGACAGTTTGCGAGGCATTATGTTTTCGAGCAATCGCCCGGACGCATCGCTGACTCCCGGTCGTTACGAATCGCAACACCTGCTGCAAACGTTAGATTTATTTTTCTACGATCTTAATGCCTCTAAGCTGTATCGTATTACCTCTACTCCATTAGCCAACGAAACCTATCCGCAAAATTTCAATGCCGATTCATACTGTTATCTGAGTGATGTAAACGGTATCCGCAATCGTTTTGTGGGGCACTTTGAAAAACTCTTTGACCACACCGAAAAAACCTATTACTACACCGATAAAGAAAGCGGTGAAGCCGATTCCATCACTACTCTCGGCAGTGTTCGTGCCGATTCTATTTTAGATATGAATACCGTCAGCCTCACCGATTCTTCGTTTGAAAAAATATTTACCACAGGCGGAGTGACTACTCCTTACACCAATTCATTCTACAACATCCGCAGTCAATCCGTAGTATCTGAACAGGGTATGACTCTCGATATGCTGATACAAAACAACCGCCCCCGATTCTACAAGTATAACCTTACTTCTGCTTACCATGAAGGGCCGGTGTACTTATCGGAGTATATGGTGAAGCAGCAATTAAAGGAGATGGAGACGAAGGACGAAAAGGAAAAGAAAGACACTGCCACTGAAAGTAAACAAGGAGTGCTGGCTTACGATACCATAAAAGGAGAAGTGGGGAATCGCCCTTTCGATTTTCAAAGTGAGTTTGACTATGGCATTAAACTATTCGACTGGGACTCTGCGGCTACTTCAAAAATAAATGAATCGCAAGATGGCGGATATATATTCCGCTTCTCGCGCATACGCCCCTACTTCGTGCAGTTTATGATAGACAAGGTAATTACACAGATTGACAATACCTTGCAGATGACCAGCTATCAGCCTTTTGACCCTTCCGTGCCGCAATACAATCTGGCTCCCGTCAGTTTCATGTTTAAGTTCGGTATAACAGATCTCTTAGAAAACCACAAAGTATATGGCGGCATCAGCCTTCCGTTTACGGGAGCAAATGGCAGCAGTCAGTTTTTTATCACTTACGAAAACCTGAAAAAGCGCTTAGACAAGAAATTTACTTTTTACCGCAGGGTGCAAAACGGAACTGCTTATGACAAACTGCCTTTTACCAATGTAGTGCTCGGAGGTAACTACTCAGTGAACTACAGCATTAAAACCAATTATGCCGAGATCGCTTTAAACTATCCCTTAGATGTGTTGAATAGTTTTCGCTTTGCCCTCGCTTTTAGAAATGATAAGATAGTGTATAAGGCCAAAGATGATTTTACACTGAACCTTCCTAATGTTTCTGACAACTGGTTGTTCCTCCGCGCGGAGTATGTATTTGACAACTGTATGGAAGTGATGACCAATATTCGCTATGGCACCCGCTTCAAAGTATTTGCTGAAATTCACAAAGAGTTCCCCACCAAAAACAAAGTGCTATTTGACAAGATGGATTTCCCGGTCGTACAATTCAATAATAAGTACTTAGGCGTGATTGGTTTTGATCTCCGTCATTATCAAAAAATATATAAGCAAATTATTTGGGCTAATCGCTTAGCCTTTAGTGCCTCGTACGGCAACTCAAAACTGATCTATTATTTGGGTGGTCTCGACAACTGGATTACTACCGGCCACTTCGACAAATTTGATCATACCACTCCCATTAACACCAATAATAATTACGCCTTTCAAACCTTAGCTACTCCACTTAGGGGCTTTAAACAAAATGCGCGAAATGGCGATAAATACATTGTGCTAAACTCTGAATTGCGCATTCCAATTTTTGCTGCTTTAATCAATCGCCCTATTAAATCTGATATTATCCGCAACTTTCAGTTAGTAGGATTCTTCGATGTGGGCACTGCTTGGGAAGGCCTTTCTCCATTCTCTGACAGCAATCCACTTTTCAACGAAGAGATTCCAAACCCCACAGATAACCCTTCGGTTATAGTGCGGGTAAAAAGATATAAAACACCGGTTATTTTCGGTTTTGGTCCTGGAGTTCGCACTACTTTTCTCAGTTATTTCTTTCGTTTTGATATGGCATGGGGTTGGGATACCGGAGTGGTCAACAAGAAGCCCGCCTATTATTTTACATTTGGAACCGATTTTTAAATCGGTAGAAAAAGGAAATCTGATTGCCAACATGCTCACATTACGCGCAGAAAATTTATTGAAAGTGTACCGGGGAAGAGCGGTTGTGAATAATGTAACCGTGAACGTTGACCAAGGTGAAATTGTTGGACTACTCGGCCCCAATGGTGCGGGAAAAACTACTTCCTTCTATCAGATAGTCGGTCTTATCCCTCCTGACAAGGGAAAAATATTTTTGGGCGAACAGGAAATCACTAATCTGCCCATGTATAAGCGGGCAAAGTTGGGCATAGGGTATCTGCCGCAAGAAGCATCGGTATTCCGTCAACTTTCAGTGGAAGATAATATTTCGGCTGTGCTGGAGATGACTGAACTGAGCAAAGCACAACAGAAAGAAAGATTGGAATTGCTATTGGGAGAGTTTGGGTTAAACCGTGTGCGCACCAGTATGGGAAATGTGCTTTCCGGAGGGGAAAGAAGGAGAACAGAAATTGCCCGCTCCTTAGCTACCGACCCTAAGT
>CAZQYO010000044.1:0-12859 GCA_964597415.1 uncultured Chitinophaga sp. | reverse complement strand
GAGGTGACCAAAAGTGATGGCTGCTGTGGGGGTAACAGTGGCCGTTCCATCAAAGATTTGAGTGCTGCCTTGAGTGAATGTGAGAATACTGCTGGCGGTAAGTCCCTTTTCAAAAGTGATATTACTGCCATATGAAGTGGTTAGCACGGGGCTGGTGGCTCCTCCAAAATTTAAACTGGGGGCACTTGTGCCGTTAAAGTTAATATCTCCGGCTCCGGTCACGGCAATTGTACCGCTTTTGGTACCCATAGTAATAGAACTTGCAAAGTTGAGCGTTCCCGTGGCAGTAGTTATTACTTCCGTTGCTACGGCATTATTACTCATCCAAGTGATGTTGCCATCTAAGGTAAAAGTTCCACTGGTGGTTTGCACCTTACATACCCGCGTAGTTCCGTTATTGGTTCCTGTGAAAATCAAGTTGCCGTTAATATGGCAAGTGCTATTGCCTATGTACAGCAAGGCTGTTCTGCTGTTAGCGGTGGGCTGGTTGATGGTCACATCGCCTGTGACTGTTAAGGTATTGGAACTTCCGCTCAAAGAGAGGGTTCTATTCTTAGTTGATTTATAAATGATGAGGTCGTTAACCGTGCAATTTCTGCTGATGGTGCAACTGCGATCGGTACCATTACTGCTCGAACCTATTTGCAAAGTAGAGAGCGCCACTCCGGTACTGCCATTGATTGCCGATGAGGAGCCATTCATGGTAAGAGTTGTTGAGATTCCGGTAGATATACTTCCGCCATTATTGGTTAGTGAACCATCTACCTCCAGGTCATCGCTCATTGTAAAAAGGGAGGATGAGGCCAAGGTCAAGTTTCCTTCTATATTACGCTGCCCGAACCTGCCGACAATGTGGTGGAGGCGTTGGCAAGAATATTTACCTCATTAAAAATAATGTTCTTCGCATGGGTAATGGTGCCGGTGCCATAGAAATTGGCAGTGCCCAGCGTTCTCCAATCTACATTAGTTACGCTGACAGAATAATTGCCATAAAAATTTATAGTGCACCCCGCGTAATAAGTTACTTTGTTGTATTCATCCGTAAAATCTCCTTGGAAAGTAACCGATCCCGCTCCGGTGAAAATAATTCTCTTTCCCGAATCATCAATAATGACAGAGGGGGTAAAGTTTAGTGCTCCGGTACTAATCTTAAATTGATTGGTGCCGGTGTTGGACCAGTGAGAAAAGGTTCCTGCAATATTGATAGTTCCGGGGCCGGCATCTAATGTGAACGTATTGCCTTTGTCGTTGGGGTTCATTTTAAAATCGCCATTAATAGTCAGACTATTTCCGGCAGCTACTATTTTTAAGGTAGCTGAACTGCTGGTAACATTCCCCAAATCGAGATTGTTGCAGGTAAAAATGCTATCTACCGTAACGGTTTTGCCTCCACTGATAATCACGTTATCCGTGTCTTTTGGAACCCCTGATGGACTCCAGATAGAGGGATTACTCCAGTTACCTGTGGTAGTGGCAGTTTTGGTAGTTGCGTGACTAAACAAGCCAAGCAGCATAAGCAATAACAACAGTGTGTGTTTTGTCGCGGTAGAGCGACCGAGAGAAATAGTTCTCCCCTTAATACTTAACCTCCCATTTTCCATCATTCCGGTTTTTAAAAGTCCAATATTCAATGTCCTAAATAGAGTAACGGGGAGATACCCTAAATGTAATGTGGGGGGATAATGTGTTGGATACGGGGAATGATGGGCTTTGTTACATTAATCGGGAAAATTTATCTTGCTTGCCTAAATAATATCGAAATGAGAAAAAATAGTTTAGCGCTATTCGTTTGTATCGCCATCGCATTAGCAGCCGAGGCACAGGTAACATTGAATGAAGTCACACTTCCCGCAAAAATAAAATCAGACCATACAGAGCTGATTTTAAATGGCGGAGGAATAAGGAAAAAACTCTTCTTTAAACTCTATACATCGGGGCTTTACCTCAATGCTAAATCAAAGGATGCGAATGTTATTATCAATGCCGACCAGGCTATGGCTATGCGCTTAGTCATTACTTCAAAAGTTATCAGCAGCAGCAACATGAGTGAAGCTATTGAAGAAGGTTTTGAAAAATCAATGAAAGGCAACACGGCTCCGCTTCAAACAAAAATTGATCAGTTCACCAATACCTTTAAAAAAGAAGTGATTAAGGAAGGGGATGTGTTTGACATTTGGTATGTGCCCGGTGAAGGAGTAAAGTCTTATAAAAACGGGAAACTTCAAGGCACTATACCGGGTTTAGATTTCAAGAAAGCACTGTTTGGTATTTGGTTTTCTGATACTCCGGTAGATGAAGACTTGAAGAAAGGGCTACTCGGCTCATAAATACTCTCTCTTAAAGCAATCTATTGGAACAGTGATCCACATCTCTGCTGTTAGAGATGTTAGCATACCGCATCTCGAATGTAAGGTAATAGACGATTTCTAAGCGTGTTCTAAGCAGATTACAAATCTGCCCATATCTATCGGTTTAGGATGCCGGTTTTGCGGCAGGCAAGCAGTACGGAACAGCGTGTTCAAACGATATTGTCGCAGGAATGGTAAACCGTATCTTCACTGCTATTTCAGTAAATAAACATCCACTCTCCTTTCGAGTTTTTCATTTGGGAGCTTTGCACTTTCCCCTTTGCCCAATGCTATTATCTTTTTGTCAGTCCATGGATTCAATAAATCAGCAAGGAAAGACTATCAGCAAAAGCAAGAACCCCAACCAAAACTTTCAAGTGAGGAAGACGAAAAAATATTACAGGCAATGCAAAGCGAAGAGCAAAAAACTAATCAGAAGGTTCAACAAAAGCAAATGAAAACAGTGAATGTAAAGATTCAGAAAGATTGATGAAAACCGGCTTACTGCTTTATGTCTGCTGTCTTCACATATTTCCCGTTTCTTTTTGTTGCAGTAAATAACACATCGCCTTCGCTTGCTTCGATGCCTTGTTTGAATAGAAACTTGTCGAAGCATTTTGTGTAAATAACATTCCATTTCGGTGTGACGTTATTCAACATTTGCGAAGAGGAATAGATTCGAGTACAACACCCACCACTGGAATTTTTTTCTATAAGCAAGCGAATGTAATCACCAACATTTCCGCATGTGCGATTATTGCTGACAAATTTCTCAAAGCTTCTATTTCCGTTTTCAATTATTGAAACTGTAACAACTGCATTTTGTTGTTGGTTTACTTTCCGGCAGACAGTTACTGAATTTTGAGTATCAGCTTCGGCACGAAGACAGCCCTTGCCATAAGGAGATTTGATGTTTGGGAATTTAGGATTAGGAGAAACGCGCGTTGATGATGGAAGAGTCTCCCAATCACTCAAAGTATCATTTACCTTCATGCTAAAAAATGTCTTAGTAACAGAGGACACAAAAATACGTTCGCCCGGTTCAATAAAAAGCGATGAATCGGTAAACTGTTTTTCGTTTATCGGCTGAAACGGCCGGGTAAATCCTTTATCGCGCAAATGGATCCACGGATAATCGGTTTGCAGCAACTGAAAACCGGCTGCAAGCCGCGCATGCTGTTCTTCTAAACTGAACGAATTCCCTCCACGAACAATACCGCCTCCGGCTATAAATTTCGATACAGCTTTTAAATGATTTGTATCCGAGAGATTTTCTACTTGTTGGAAAATCGAAGCGTTATATGCTTGTTTCAGCATTACATCAGGGACTTTTTCACTCGTAATTTTTTTAGTATTGAAAACGCTGAAGTCTGAAAACATAGGAAAGGCAGATTGATTTTCTGAAGCTCCGTATGTTGCCCATCCTAATCCTCCTTTGCCTATTATTCCCCAATGAAAATTTCCAAGAATGAGGAAAATGAATTTACCCCGAAGTTCATCAATGGCTGGCCAGATTTCTTTCGATGATTCTAGGCAATCGCGCAGTGTGTTGGCGTTTGGGCAGCGTTTCATCAAATCGCGGGGACGGAATAAGGATTCACCCAGATATTTTTCGAGGAGGCTATTGAAATCTTCTGTAGTGTGATGCGGATCAAAATTCTTTCCGATAATTTCTTTCAACTCAATTACAACCGTTACCACTTCATGCTTGGGAAGAGTATAATTAAACTGCTGTAATTGCTTCAGAAAATCAGTGAAATTTTCAAACAACGTATTTTTTAATTTCCCGGTATGATACACCCGCCATTCTCCTTTCTTACCTCTCGCCTTATGAATATCAATTTCAAGTGCGCGCACATGGTCAAATAGTAATTGGTCTAAAAGCCGCTCTTGAGTACCGGTAGCAAAAGGCTCAACCGTGAGTGCGCGCTTTACCCAGTAGGAATTATGCGTGGCTATGCTATAAACTTCATTATAACGAACAGAAGAATTTACCTGTGCCCACGTAACGGAACAAGCTAAAAGAATCAAACCGGGCAGAAATAATTTCATACAATGAAAATAAGATTCTTGGGTAGTTGAAAATAGCATTCAACAGCAGAGCTAATTGCTTCCAGTGAAGCGGAAAATCCTGAAAGCCATTTTGCTAAAAAACTTTAACCGCCCAACGCTCTTTCATCGTGTGTATCTTACAGTTCTATTCGCAGCCCCAATGAAAATCAGAAATCAGAAGTAGCGCAACTCCTCTCAGATGCGGGATATTTGATGGGAGTAATAGCCTGCCAAGCAAATTGTAAAGTGCTATATGGCAAAGGGCTGAAGATGTGTCCAAGAAGGTTTTTGCGAGAGAAAGAAAATATCCGCAAGGTAAATTTTGTCCGGGATGCTATTTTAGATTCGGTTCTTTTGCTACAAAGAAAAAGATAAGACCGATAGCCAGCATTACTATACCGGCAACTATCTGAACCATATACCCTGTTTGATAGAGGCTCAGGTGAAGTTTAGGGTCATTATACTGTAGTTTCCAAGAAGTGTTTTCTAACACAAAAGCATAATAGAAAGTAACTAAAGCTCCCACGATGGTAAGAATACCGGCAATTATCTTGCTCATAATTGTATTTGAATTTTGTAGTGCGAATGTAAGGCAAAAACGGAAATTGCAAAATGAATTTCAATGACTACGCGCAACAGTTGAGGTGCCCTTTGTGATTTATATCTAATTAGATGAACGCAGCGGCTATTCCGTTAGGTTGGCTGCGGCTGATTTATCGGCATACCACCACAAATTTCCATCGGTGGGTTTGATTAATTGAGCAGGATATTTATGTGCTCCGTGGGTTTCTTCTACCACGGATTTCAATATCTCTGCTTTTGAATTTCCGGTAACCATAAATAAAATGTTGCGGGCGAAGTTAAGTAAGGGGGCGGTCATGGTAATACGATACATTTTTTGTGCCGGCACATACACTTGCTTTACCCATGCAGTTGTTTCTTGCAGCACCTCTGTGTCGGGAAAAAGGGAAGCGGTATGCCCATCTTCTCCCAGCCCCAAGAGCACCAAATCGAAGCGGGGGGGTTGGTTCCCAAAGATACTCTTGATGCTTGCCTCATATTGCCGAGCCGCGGCTGCGGGTTCTATGTTTACGGGAACAGGAAAAATATTTGCTGATAGAATGGGGATTTTATCTATCAATAAAAGGCGAGCTTGGTGAGCATTATTGCGCTCATCGTTATAGGGCACACAACGCTCATCGCCCCAAAAGATAAAGGTGTTTGCCCAAAGAATTTTGGTGCAGTAAGGCGGCTCTGCTAAAATTTTAAAGAGCCGTTCAGGCGTTTTTCCACCGGAGAGAGAGATAACAAACCGCCCTCTTTCCGCCACTGATTTTGCTGCTATCTGCACTATTAATTCTGCAACAGCATTACTGAGACTCTCGGGAGTTTCAAAAACCCGCAGCTTATTTTTTCTGTTCACTTTGTTCATTTTCTACCGGCATTACAATCCAGTTGTGTCCGTCTTTGGCAATAAGTGCTTCTGCATCTTCGGGGCCTTGCATCCCTGCATCGTAATTGGGGAAATTGACAGAAGGATTAGTTTCCCACGCATTGATAATAGGCATCAGAATTTTCCAGGCAGCCTCCACCTGATCAGCCCGCATAAACAAAGTGGAATCGCCCTCCATGATATCTAAGAGCAAGGTTTCGTACGCTTCGGGAGTTCCCGATGAGTACGTTTCGCTATAGTTAAATAACATGTCCACCGGATGAAGCAACATTTCGAGGCCGGGTCGCTTTGCCTGAAATCTCAACCGGATACCCATGTGCGGTTGAATGTTTAGCACCAAGCGGTTGGGCTGCCAGTTTCCCACAGCCTTAGAAGGGAAAGATTGGTGAGGCACCGGTTTAAATTGTATGGTAATTACACAATGTGTTTCGTTCATCCGCTTGCCGGTGCGCAGGTAAATGGGAACTCCCTGCCAGCGCCAGTTGTCAATATAGAATTTGACAGCGGCAAAGGTTTCTTTATTGGAATTTTTATTTACATCCTGCTCTTGCCGGTAGCCTTTTACTTTTTTGCCTTCTATCCAACCCTCTCCGTACTGCCCTCTTACCGCAAATTTATGCACCTCCTCTTGCCGTATTCTTTTTATCGCATTCAGCACATCTACTTTGCGGTTTCGTATCTCATCGGCATCAAATGAAACGGGCGGCTCCATAGCGATAAGGCAAACCAATTGCAAAATGTGATTCTGAATCATATCGCGCAAGGCACCTGCTGTTTCGTAGTAATTACCTCGCGTGCCTATGCCTAATTGTTCAGAAACGGTCATTTGAATATGGTCAATGTAATTGCGATTCCAGATAGGCTCAAACAGGGCATTTGCAAATCGGAAGGCAAGAATATTTTGCACGGTTTCTTTACCCAGATAATGATCAATGCGATAAATCTGGTTTTCGCAAAACATGCTGTGCAATAGTTTATTGAGGTGCATGGCGCTGTCTAAATCGTGGCCAAAGGGTTTCTCAATCACAATCCGGCTCTTCTCTTGATTTTGCGACAGTCCCGACTTCCCTACGTTGGTGGCGATTTGCTCGAAAAGCATAGGAGGCACTGCGGTATAAAAAATGCGGTTCGCAGAGGTTTTCCAGGCTTTCTCGAAGGAGGTTATCTTCTTTTCGATTTGCTGGTAGGTGCGCATTTCATCAAACTCTCCTTTTTGATAGGAAAGATGTTGAGCAAAGGAATCCCAATCTGCTTTTTTGGGTTTGCCCGACCGAGAGAAAGAGTCCACCCCATCGTGCAGAAGTTTGTGGAATTCTGCATCTGCCATTTCTTTACGGCTTACGCCAATCACGGCAAACCTTTCAGGTAGCCATTTATCTAAATACAGATTAAAAATGGCCGGTATTAATTTTCGTTTGGTAAGGTCACCGGTGGCTCCGAAGATGACAATGATGGTGGATTCTAATTTTGTGGTTTCCATAATCCGTTTTTTTATTCTGCCCAATGTGTGTGAAATACCCCATTGCGGTCCGTTCTTTCGTAAGTATGAGCGCCAAAATAATCGCGTTGTGCTTGTATCAAATTAGCGGGCAGCCATTCGCTGCGGTATCCATCATAATAAGCAATGGAAGCCATTAGCCCCGGAACGGGATACCCTTTCTCTACGGCTGTTTGAATGACTTTACGAATAGCCTTTTGTGTTTCGTTCAGCTGAGAGGCAACGGTTTGGTTCATCATCAAATTTTGCAAATCGGGTTGCTGTTGGTATGCCTCCCGTATTTGCTCCAGAAACGAAGCGCGAATAATGCAACCTCCTCGCCAAATCTTTGCTATTTGAGCAAAATCCAACTCGTACTTATATTCTGTTGAAGCCTGTTGAAGCAAAGCCATCCCTTGCGCATAAGCCGTTACCATCGAAAAGTATAATGCCGACTCCAAGTCCTTTATCCATTCCGTCTTATCGGAGATAATGTTGGAGGCAGGTCCTTCTAATTGTTGGCTTGCTTTTATCCGTTCACTTTTTAAGGCAGAAAGATTACGGGCAGTAACGGCTGCATCAATCACGGGCACGGGCACTTGTATGGCGAGGGCATCTTCGGATGTCCATGCACCGGTTCCTTTCTGGTGTGCTGCGTCTAATATCAAGTCAATCAAACGGTGATTAGTTAAGTCGTCTTTTTGTGTAAAGATGGAAGCGGTGATTTGTATCAGAAAGGATTGCAAACGACCGGTATTCCATGTAGCAAAGACTTCATGTATCTCGTCATTATTCATGCGGGCTGCTTGTTTCAGAAGTAAGTAGGTCTCAGAAATCAGTTGCATCAGGGCGTATTCAATGCCGTTATGCACCATCTTTACATAGTGCCCCGCTGACCCATTGCCCAACCAAGCTACACAAGGTTCCTTATTTACTTTTGCAGAAATGGCTTCGAGCATCGCGGCTACCCGCTCGTACACTTTCTTATCGCCACCCGGCATAATACTCGGCCCATACCGCGCACCGGATTCCCCTCCCGAAACACCTACTCCCATAAAGTGTATTTTCTCTTTCGCTAAGGTCTCCATTCTCCGATTGGTATCGGTATAGTGAGAGTTGCCGCAGTCTAAAAGCAGATCATCGCTGCCCAGCAAAGGTTTCAATTCATTGATCACGGCATCTACGATGGCTCCCGCAGGTACTAATAAGAGAATGATTCGCGGTTCTTTTAAGGATTGCACAAACTCTTCGGGCGATGAAGCTCCTGATACTTTTCTTGAACCCGCTTCCTGCAAAAAGGTTTGTACCTGTGACTTATTTTTATCAAATCCGGCTACAGAAAAACCATGGTCGCACATGTTATACACCAGATTGCGCCCCATCGTACCCAAACCAATCATGCCATAATCAAATTTCGTGTTATTCATTTGAGCTTATTTTAAATACACATTTTGAAAATATTCTTTCGCACTTTCTATATCCGTGTAGTGCAGAGATGGTATCCCGAGATTTCTCGCTACCTCAACATTTAAAATTCGATCGTCCACAAAGACCGCTTGAGCAGGTAAGGTTTGCGAAATATCGCAAGCCATTTTATAAATACGACTATCTGGTTTGCGCAAGCCTACGTAACAAGAGGAGATGTAGGCATCAAACAATTCATTCAATTTGAATTGCTGAATACGGTATTCGTTTATTTCGCGCACTTCGTTACTAAGTGCGATTACTTTTAAGTGATGCCTCTGTTTCAACTCCTTAAAATATTCGATGGCTCCTTGTAGTGGTTTTGACTCGCTGTACATGAAAGAGATATAGTCCTGTTTTGAAAAACTACGCGGCTGATAAAATATTACCTCATTCAGGTAATCATCCATTTTCAATTTTCCAATTTCAAAAGTGTCCCAGCATCCCTGGTGGCGCTCTTCTAATTGAGCTATGTCCAAAGCGAACTTCTCTGCGGATCTAATGCGGGAATCAGTCCCCCACCCATTAGTGAGCAGTACCCCTCCAATGTCTAAAAATAAAGTAGATGGTTTAGTGGTCGTCATTTCAATGATTTATGTGAAAGCCTGTGCCATAATGTTGAGTTGTTCATCTACATTTTTACCTAAAGCCACGTAAATTACTCTGCGCTCTTTTCCCTTTAATGAACGAAAATCTCCCAGTGCTTGTGCTTCGTGCAAAACTCCAAAACTAAACGACTCATCAGGGATTGGCAACTCTTCGGTTTCTTCTCCAATCAAGATAATATACAAACCGGAGGCAGACCCCCCCTTATGCAATTGCCCGGTAGAATGGAGATACCGAGGGCCGGTGCGCAGCGTAGTAGCGACTTTTAATTTTTCTCTCCACTTGAGCCGCCAATTCTGCACTATTTTCAATCGGTTATCTGTCAGTACAAAATAGGGCAACAAGGCAATGTAGTCGTGCTGCATGGCAAGCGAAGTAAAAGCGGACAGCGTATCCGCCACAGAAGAATCCCCATTTTTTGTTTTATCCTTCCCTCCATTTCCGTAGATAGAAATACTTCCGGTTTTTGCGATTGGGTTTTGCTTTTTGAAAACTCCGTTGTGGTTCCAATCTTCCAGCAAATCATCCGTATTCTCTTTACTCTCTGCAACGTTTGGTTCATTAAAGGGATTCAAGTTCATTATCATTCCGGCAATTGCAATAGCCACTTCCCACCGATAGAACTCACCGCCCAGTGCTAACTTATCCGCCAACTGTATTCTCACCACCGGATGTCCGGCATTTTCCAGATCGGAAACTTTTTTCGTCTCGTTTTCATTGTTATCCGAAGCTAAGTAAAGATGTACGAAAACGCGGTCATTACTATATTCTTGCGGTGTTCCTATTGTTTCCCCTTCTACGGGAATTAATCCTTTGCCCTCTTTCCCGGTACTCTCGGCAATCAACTGCTCTAACCATAAACCAAACGAACTAATAGAAGAAGATAAAACAAAAGTGATTTTGTCGCGTCCGTGTTTTTGGCAGATGCCGAGTAAGACCCCCAAACTCAATCCCGGATTAGAGGCAGTGGGGATGGCAGTACTGCAACTGTTTTTCATTTGCTTTGCCTGGGAGAGAAGGGCATTTACATCTATTCCCATAAGCGCCATTGGCAATATTCCAAAGTCGGAAAGTACAGAATACCGGCCTCCTATATCCGAAGGATTGATAAACGTCTTTCTGAACTGATAGGTCTCGGCTAATTTCACTAAAGGAGTACCTGCATCTGTAATAGCGATAAAATTATTTCCCGACTTAATTTTAGTTTTTGTCTCTAAGCGATGGTAGAAATATTTGAAAAAACTGATTGTTTCTTTGGTCTTTCCCGACTTGCTGGCAACGATAAACAGAGTTTTTTCAAGAACAATTTGCTCCTCTAACTTTCTGATTGCCTCCGGTGAAGTGTTATCTAACACGAGTAATTGAAGATAGCCTTTCTTCGTGCCAAAAGTTTCGCGTGCTACTTCGCTGCACAAGCTGCTACCGCCCATTCCCAGCAAAACCGCATATTCAAATCCTGCTGCTTTAATCTCTTCGGCAAAGGCGAGTATTTTTTCTGTGACCGGTATAAAAGTATCTGGCAAGTTCAACCATCCGAGGCGATTGAGTATTGCCGTCACTTCTTTCGGTTCGGTTTTCCAGAGGGTAGCATCTTTGGCAAGCAGTCGTTTTCCGGTGCGCCTCTCGTCTAACGAAGCATAAGTTTGTTTTACTTCTTGCGCGAAACCTTTGGCACTTATCTGTTGCATAGAAAACTCCCCGACCAATAGATGTTCCCTTTTAGAGGCCAGGCTCGCAATTAATTCATCGTATGCCTTTGTAAACTTTTCAATTCCCTCATCTTCCAATTGCTGAGTAATGAAATTTATATCCAGGTCGAAGTTTGACAGTTGAGCATAGAGTTGCCGTGCCTCCTCCAGTCCTTCTTCAATTGTATCTGCTTTCAGGTTTCCGTGGTCGGCAAATGCGGTGATAGTTGCATCAGTCAAAGTATTTACGGTATCTTTTCCTATTAGCGTTTCAACATACCTTACATCACTGTACAGTGGGTCTTTATTACTGGTGCTTGCCCACAAAAGCCGCTGAACGGATGCGCCATTTTGCGCTAAATTCTTCCATTCTTTGCTACTGAAAATTTTCTTGAATCTCTGATAAGCTAATCGCGCACTCTGCGTTCCCGCTTTGCCTACTAAGGACAGCAATGTCGAATTTATTTGAGTAGGAATAATGCGCTGGCTTAACAACTGGTCGGCCAAGGTATCTATCCGGCTAACAAAAACACTGGCTACGGAATGTATCCCAACCACTGATTTCTTCTCCGCCAAGCGATGGTTTAGTGCGCGGATAAAAGCCTCTGCCACTTCTGCATATCGTTCCACAGAAAAGAGCAATGTTATGTTGATGTTTATTCCTTCATACAACATTTGCTCAATAGCGGGTACTCCTTCTTTAGTTCCCGGTATTTTAATCATGCAATTTTCTCTTCCCACAGCTTTAAATAACCGCCTTGCTTCATTTATTGTTCCTTTATCATCACGAGCCAAGTAGGGAGATACCTCAAGACTGACAAAGCCATCAAGTCCTTTTGATGCTTGGTAAACCGGGGCGAGAATGTCGCAAGCATCCTGCACATCCTTTATAGTAAGCGCATCGTAAATCTGCTCTATGGTTTTCCCTGCATTTACCAACTCTTTTATCTGGAGGTCATAATCTTCACTGCCTATAATCGCCTTATTGAAAATGCTTGGATTAGAGGTAATACCACGCAAGCCTTGCTCCTTCACTCTTTTAGTTATTTCGCCACTACTTATTTTTTTCCGGGTCAGATTATCTAACCAATAGCTTTGTCCGCAATCAAGCAGCTCAATTAAATTGTTCATAGTTTTTCCTCCTTCATGTTTTTATTTTCAATAGCATTTATTTTGTCTAATCTTCTTTGATGCCGGGGGGCATGTGTGTAAACTGCTTTTAGAAAGGCAAAAACAATTTCGCGGGCTAATTCGATTCCGATAATGCGTTCCCCCATGCACAGCACATTTACATTATCGTGCTCTACACATTGGTGGGCAGAATATGTATCGTGACAAACTCCCGCTCTAATTCCTTTGAATTTATTTGCCGCTACCGATACTCCCACTCCGCTGCCGCAAATCAGAATGCCTCTTTCGCCCTGTTTATTTAAAATGGATAGCGCCACCGCTTCGGCATAGTCGGGGTAATCATCGTCCGGAGTTTGACCGTATGTTCCGAGGTCGAGCACTTCGTAGCCGGCTTGCTGCAAATCGGTTATCAGTAACGCCTTGTAAGATAACCCCGCATGATCAGATGCAATAATAATTTTCATGATTTTACTTTTGCCATTGCCTTAACGGTATTTACAATGTTTACCGTAGTGAGACCGAAGTGGTCATAAATTTCCTGATAAGGAGCACTGACTCCAAACCGATCTATCGCTATCACTTTGCCTTCATTGCCCACCCATTCCCGCCAACCTTGCGAAGCGGCCGCCTCCACCGCCAC
>CAZQYO010000043.1:9796-12902 GCA_964597415.1 uncultured Chitinophaga sp. | reverse complement strand
ATCGCATGAGTTTCGCACACCTTTAAGTACTATCCTGTCTTCTGCCGTGCTGTTGGGCAAATACACTACCACCGAAGATCAACCCAAGCGCGAGCGCCATGTGGGGCGCATAAAAGAAAATGTGAAACACATGAACGCCATGTTAGAAGACCTGCTCTCCTTAGGCAAACTGGAAGAAGGGATAGAAGAAGTGTCGTGCGAAGTGTTCAGCCTACACAAATTCATGTTAGAGTTTATAGATGAGATGACCGAAAGTGATTTGAACAACCAGGAAATAGTGTATGAAGAAATCGGAGAAGAAATGGTTAACACCGACAAGCGATTGCTGCGAAACATTCTGACCAATTTGGTTTCTAACGCCATGAAATTCTCTCCCGAAAATTCGGTGATTTACATTCATGTAGAAAGCAAAAACGCAAAAGTGACCATCTCTGTAAAAGACAGCGGAATAGGTATTTCTGAAAGTGACCGGCAAAATCTTTTCGAACGGTTTTTCCGGGCAAGAAATGCAGCGAACATACCTGGGACCGGGCTTGGGCTTCACATTATTTCAAAATACCTTGAATTATTAGGGGGAACCATTACCTTGCAAAGTGAAATCGGAAAAGGCAGTGTATTTACTATTTCTATTCCAAACGAAAAACAAATAGCCTGATATGAAAAAAGTACTCGTCATCGAGGATAATAAAGCAGTAAGAGAGAATATCGCAGAAATTCTCAGCATGGCCAATTACAAAACCCTCAGTGCTGAAAATGGCAAAATAGGGATAGAAGTAGCCACCAAAGAAACTCCCGACATCATCATCTGCGACATTATGATGCCGGAGTTAGACGGATATGGAGTGCTGCACATGCTTAATAAAAATCCCAAACTGAGTGCTATTCCTTTCATTTTTTTGACAGCGAAAGCCGATAGGTCTGATTTCAGAAAAGGGATGGAAATGGGCGCAGATGATTTTATCACAAAGCCCTTTGATGATATCGAACTATTAAACGCGATAGAAACCCGGCTCAAGAAAAGCGAGATGCTTAAAACAGAGTTTTCTGTCAGTGCCTCCGGCATCAATGATTTTATCAATCAGGCCCGCTCTTCCACCAAACTGTCCCTGACATCAGGCGATAGGGAAGTGCAGAGTTTTAAAAGGAAACAGATGATCTATACGGAAGGTCACCGACCCGTAGCGCTTTATTTTATACAGAAGGGAAAAGTGAAGACCTTTAAAATAAATGATGACGGAAAAGAATTAATCACCAGCATTTTTAAAGAGGGTGACTTTATGGGCTATACCGCGTTGTTGGAAGAAAGTTTGTATCAAGATCATGCAGAAGCTTTAGAAGATGCAGAGGTGATGATTATTCCTAAATCTGATTTTGTTGCTTTAATCAGTAATGACAGCCAGATAGCACGTAAATTCATTCAACTTTTGTCGCATAACCTTACCGAGAAGGAAGAGCAATTGGTCAACTTAGCTTACAACTCATTGCGCAAGCGGGTAGCGAATGGATTGCTAATGGTGTATGAGAAATTTAAAAAGACACCGTCAGATACACCCAATTTGGAAATTTCAAGAGAAGATTTGGCACAAGTAGTAGGCACGGCTACCGAGTCGTTGATTCGCACCCTCAGCGATTTTAAGGGAGAGAATTTGATAGAAATTAAGTCGGGAAAGATTTCGATTATAAACGAGGCTCGTTTGAAAAATCTATTGAACTAAGAAAAAGCTACTCCCACTTATCGCGGTCTGTTGCATCTAAGTCCTCCGCACTTTTGTAAATATTTTTGTGGTTGCTTATCTCCATCCCCTCTTTATTCTGCCGCTCTAATGTCCACGAATCGGTAAGGCTTGTTTCAATCCACAGATTCCCCGACTTGCGAAACACCTGTACAGAAAGTCCGAAATGACTCCAAAATCCCTCTTCTACTTTAAAAACCGTATCGTCTTTTACAATCTCTAAAACTCCACTAATAGAAGTTTTTCGGCAAGCTCCGATTTTACGACTGACGGGATACATCTTCGATTTCGGAAGTGCTTCTTTTCTGAGATGGGGCGTATCAAAGAACTCGATTTTCAGATACGGGAACTCCGCATTGAATTCGTTTTGAATTTCACTAAGAATGCGATCATTACTTATTTCAATCTTCATGAGTTGGTGCTCCGAAATTTTCTTTGCTTATTTTTTTAGGTAACTAATGCGTTCTTGATGTTATGACTATCCCCATGTACAAATCAGTGTTATCCAATTGAGCGTTGCGCTATTTTTCGCTGCGATTCTAACACAAGCGAAGATTTAACTTTAGGAATAAACGCGAATATGATTTTTGTCATTTGAAGTTTTTCTCCGCCCTTCTCTTTGACAGCCGTATAGTATTCCTATATCGAAATAGTACACTACAAAACAGACAAATCGCGTAAGCCTCACTTATCATTTATACTCTATTTATTCTCTTCTAAGTTTACGTTCAGCATTTTAGATTTATCAATACCCGGCAACACTCTTCACTCCTTTAGGAATCATGCGGTCAAGTTTATTTACTCTCTTTCCCCTTTCTCCCCTCTGACCAACTTCCCTCTAAATGAAAACTACCATTGTAGTTTTCACCGCAATGGTAGCTTTGATTAAGTTCCTCTTCCCAAATCGTATTCGAAGATGGGACTTTATTATTAGGACTCAGCGATTAAAGAGAATGCCGACCGGGAAGAGGCTATTTTTAATGACTTACTTTTTTTGTTTTGTTTGTATTCACTCCAATCATTTTATACACCGGACACCAAGACACCGTAGCGGTAGCAAAAAATATTACTCCTATAATTGCCCACCACCATTGCCCGGTTACAATACCTGCCGACAATGCCACCATGGAAACTAAAACTCTTATTGCCCCATCAAATCCTCCAATATTCTCTTTCATAATAAGTGGCTTTATTTTTCAAAAACTTACAGCACAAAAGTATTCCTAAGATGAGGATAGCTACATGATAACCGTCAGTCCTATAAATGAGGTTAGTCAGCTATAACAGTACGAAAAGACAGCCTTCCAGCCATTTACGGAACAGGTTGAACACGGTGTATCCGCTTTAGCACCAAATCCGAAGAAATTAAAAGG
>CAZQYO010000043.1:0-9786 GCA_964597415.1 uncultured Chitinophaga sp. | reverse complement strand
GGTAAGGGAGAGGTAATATTTACTATTAAAAAAAAGTCCACCGACTCAGCAGAACATTTGCCGGTCAATGGACTTTATTAAAATCCAATAGATGTAACGCTTAACAATATTGCTCAAACAACTTTTGAAGGTGCCCGGCAACTGTTTCGGCAGTATTACTTTCTATTTGATGGCGTTCTACAAAATGAATCAACTTGCCATCTTTGAAAAAGGCCATGGAAGGGGAAGAGGCAGGGTAAGGCAGGGTATATTCCCGCGCTTTGCTAACCGCTTCTCTATCTACTCCGGCAAAAACGGTCACCATTTTATCCGGCAGTTTGGTTGAATTTTGTACCGCCATTTTGATAGCCGGTCTTGCAGAGCCGGCCGCACAGCCACATACGGAATTAAACACTAAAAACACCGTGCCGGAAGTTTTAGAAAGAGCAATATCTACATCCGATGGGGTTAACAATTCTTCAAAGCCAATACCGGTAAGGTCGGCTTTCATTGGGGTAATCATTTCTGCAGGGTACATGTTAATTTGTTTTTTTTGATTTATGAATGGATTGATTTTATAAAAAGCCCAGTTCGAGTTTCGCTTCTTCACTCATCATTTCCTGTCCCCAGGGAGGTTCAAAAACTAACTCCAGCGTCACGTCTTTCACCCCATCTACCATTTTGGTCTTTTCCTCCACCTCGCTCGGCATAGATACCGCAGCCGGACAATTGGGAGAGGTGAGCGTCATGACTATTTCTACATTTCCATCAGCAAACACGTTGACTTCGTATATCAATCCCAAATCGTAAATGTTTACAGGAATTTCCGGATCGAATACTGTTTTGAGTACCTCTATGATACTCTCCTTTATTTCTTGTTCGTTAATGACATCTGCCACAGGTCGCGAATTTAGACTTTATCTAAACAACATAAAAAAATAAAGGTTGAAACTTCGCTTTTTTGTGTTTAATACCTTTATAACTGCGCGAAGTAGGGAAATATATTACGGTTAACAGCCGGTCATTCCGCCTGATTATTCCTCTCCCTCTACTCCTCACGAGATTTAGCCGAAACTATCAAACATTCATCTACGTATTCACCACTATGCGGTTAAATGCCTTCAATTCCGATAAAGTTCGCGGGCTTTAAAATCAATAATATTTCTATCTTCGAATCCTAAAATCTAAAAAATGAAAGGAATTTTTGCCACCGTTATTTTGTTTATGGTTATGACCACCGGTGCCTTTGCACAAACCAACAATGACCTGTATAAAATGAGAAATGCAGAAGATGCTGATCTCGTTTTAAAAGTATTGACTACTAATCTGCATTTAGATGCAAGTGTGCACGGAACATTAAGAGATATTCTGCAAAAAAGTGCGTTGAGCCAGCAAAACCAAATGGCGCAGATGCAAACAAAAGATGCCAACTTAGAAAGTGTAATCGTTGCCCGCCAAACTGCGCACATTGAGACGAATATGAAAAACCTTATCGGGGAAGAAAAATTCAAGTTGTACGAGCAACTAAAAGATAAGAGAACCGCAGAAGTAGTTAAGCTAAAGCATTAATGCTTGCTCAATAAATTTTTATTCAAAAGAGCGGTGATTTCCATCGCTCTTTTGTTTTTATAGCCACGAGCACCTAACGATTTTATCCATTGAATGCCCCGCACTGCATTTGTCAACAGAATTTCATCGGCAGCCATCAACTCATCCATTAGAACGGGGCGCTCCTCTATCTCCTCTTCGAGTGCGGCCATCAGGTAGGTGCGCATCACTCCGTTTACGCAGCCGCTATCTAAATCAGGAGTAATGAGTTTGCCATTCTTACAAATAAAAACATTGGAATGTATCGCTTCACACACTTGTGAGTAGTGGTTGAGCATAATAATTTCATCCCAACCTTCAGCTTTGGCAAACTGCGCGGCCAAAACGTTGTTCAGCGCATCAGAAGTCTTCAGGTCACTGGTCATGGAAACGGGCTTGTAACAATCGTCACGAACACCTGCCCGCAAACCATTCCCACATTCAAACAAGGTGTTCTCTAATTTTTCCATGGTAATAACATAGCCTAATTCTTCATTCTCCGGCAAATACAGGCCATCTCCCTGTCGGATAAACTGAAGCCCAACCCTTGCATGACTGACCTCATCATTGACCGAAGCATGATCTAAAATCATGCTTTCGAGGCTCTCAAAAGTGAGTCGCTTAGGCAAAACGGCCGAAAGCACCTCGGCTGTAAAGGTGGCGCGGCTCCAATGAAAATCTAAGAGAGGGATTTTTCGATTGAACATTGCCATACTCTCAAAAAAACCGTCACCATACCTAAAGCCCCGGTTAGTAACAGGGAGTAAAGTCTCCTGTTCATTAAAAATGTTGCCGTTATAGTTGATATACCGCATAGCTGTTATTCTGTAAAATCAATTTGCCGGCTTTAGGCGGATACTCCTTTCGAGTAAGTAAATACCCAACTCCCTGCTGTTTCAAATGTTGTAATTTCTCAAAACTTAAATGGTAGAAATATTGATTAGCCCGTTGCTGCAATTTAAATCCTTGCAGTTTCATCTCGTCATTTATCCCGAACACTTCTTGTATTCTATCGTACCATTGAGCCACATAAGCTCTGTGCCGCACATTTGCCTTAAACTCTACATAACTGCTTCGCTGGGCATAAAATTTTAACTCCGTATTTTCAAAAGGTTGAATAAATACCGCATCGGGAGGGGTAGCGGTTTGAATATCCTCACAAATGCGAATAATGTCTTCCTCCTGCTTCATGCCAAACAACTGATAGGGAACGGAGTAAGGAAGATAGGAATGAAAGAAGAGAATAAGAACGAAGGAAGCCGATATACCTAATATCAACAGTGTTTTCTCCCACATTTTGGGAAACAGCAGTTCATTCTTCTTCCATAAATAATCAGATACAAAACCAAATGCCGCTACGACACCAAAGAACTTTACCCATTGAGTAACCTTATAGAACTGAAAATCTGCAATAAACAGGAAGTGAAAAACATCGGTTGCCAAAATATAAACAAGAAGGCCGAGAGTAGAAAGAAGGGTAAAGCGAAAAAGTTGCTTCGACCGCATGGAATAGTAAATTAAAGCAATGATTGTTAGAATGGCGTACACCCCTATTTTACCTTTAGAGAATGTAGCAAAGATGAAATGATGCGGATGGCGGAACTCAAACATCACTTTAAATGTATCGGTAGAGGTAAGTAAATGCGCTGAATCTACACTTACCATTGATTTTTGGTATAGAATAAGAACAAGAAAAATGCCTGCCGTAAGTCCAAAGATGGCGAACCAACTGATCCCTATTTTTCCTCTTGTTTCTTTCTGCATGTAATTCAACAGCAGCATCCCGCTCAGCACCATCATTATATCTAATCCGTCCAACACTTGTATCAAAGTGCCGATGGACATGAGGACAGCTACCCAAAAGTATTTGCGATCTAAAAACAGATTAATAGCCCAAATAACTAAAGCACAGGTAACCGCGCTGGCTTGCAAACATTCAGAATACACTTCTACATTTCCCAAGCCAAAATCATTTAACGGGATAAGCGCAGTGATTACCGCTAACCACGCCAAATATTTATAGCGGACAAATCGCAAAGCGAGCTGTTCCATACCCAGCACCAAAAAAACAGTAGTGAGCATTTGAAAAAAAAAGCAGAAAAATTCAAGGTGATTCACAAATGGCAGCAGCAGGTGAGCCATCACCGTTCTTTCGTTGGGTACCGATGCATCCAATCCCTGAATAAAGAAATCATGCGGGTAAAGTTGAGGCTGATGTAGATACAAGGTATAGGGCAACAACTCCACCTGATCTCCTGTGCCGAATCTATAACCAAATCGCAGCAGCAACAGACTCCATACAAAAAATGCGAAAAGCAAAGAGACCCTCTTTTGAAACAGCATGTAAACAAAAGTGCAGAAAAATAGCGGGAGCCGTTTTATATGCTGCACAAAATGTAGCCGGTAAAAGTATTTTCAACTACTCCGACTCCTTAGAGTTCCTCTAAAACCGATAAAGCACTCCGCTTTTCAAACCGAATATTTTAATAAGTGTAGAGATGGAGTCAGTCCATTCACTCTTTCCTCTCAACATAGCAATATTGTACGTGAGATGAAAGGGATGGTTCTCCTTGCAAGTCGGGTCATTGGTCAGCAGCAGCTTTAGTGTTGCCTGAGGCGGAAGTGATTTTGCCATACTCCCGTTCCATATCAATCGCAGATTATCGGCATCGCAGGCCTGAATCACTGGAGTAAATACATGGAGCGTATCTTTGGTGATAAAGACAGAATCTACCGGAATCACTTCGTTAGTAGCCGCATACAGTTCTTTATCCTTAGTCACTTTACGAAAAGATTCATCCCGCACCAATTCAGTAGCTACCGGAAGCGAGTTAGCCTGCTTGTTTGCAGTTTTGCATCCAAATAAAAAAAGCAGCGAATAAGCGATGGCGGTAAGGAGGAGTTTCTTCTTTTGCATTATCTGAGCACTAATTTTCGGGTGGCTTTTCCCTTCGCAGTTTCTACCTGCACGAAGTAAATTCCCTTTCCCCGTTGCGATAAATCAATCGGTATGCTGGGACTGAATGATACCTGCGAAAATACCAAACGACCTAAATCATTATATACCTTAATCGTTTTCTGCTCCTCATTTTCAGATTGCAGATTAAATATTCCGGTGGAAGGATTGGGTTCAACCAAAATATTCACCGTATTCAGTTCACTAATTCCGGTGGTGCCTTGTATGCAGAAAGGAAAATCTTTCCGGGCACCAAAATCCGGATCGGTGAGAGTAGCATACACGATGCTTCCGCTTTGGCCGGTCAGGGTCATTGCGCCATTCACATTTCCCGACATGCCATCACCGTATGAGTCGAATAAAGTAAGCGTGTAACAACCCGGAGCGAGGCAGATAGGGATGTTATAAGTTAGTCCGTTAAAGCTATCTCCATAAGGCCCTCCGGAAAAAATAATCACAGCGTTGCTGTCTGTTATTTCCCAAGTGGTTTCACTGCCGTAGCTATCGGTTTCCAAATGTAAATTCAACAAGCCCGAAGGAGGAGAAATTGTAAAAGAAGTGCTGGCTGAGTCGCCGGACCTATCCGCGCCATCCGCCCCCCCGGGATGATTAGTGCCTGCCTGAAAAGTATGATTGCCGGTCGAAAGAGTAATGGAAGGTAAACTAACGGTGGTAGAAGAAAGAGCCGAGAGGTTTCCGCTCCACCCATATTGATAGGCAGTGCCGTCTATCGCATATTGAATGGTCACCGAAGTAAGATTATTACCTCCAAAATTTTTGAGTACCACCGTAGGAACAAAAGAAATATCGCAGATATTCCCCGAAGGGTTGGTCACCGTCACAATCCCGGCATCGTTTTGTAGTAATGTTCCGCAAGGGTAATTGGCTCCGCCTAAGGAAGTAACTCCCGTGTTATCGGGGTCTAACCAAGGCTTCAGTTGGCGAGTGGCTGTGCTTCCGTTTGAGGTCCAGTCGTAAGCCACTTTCCCAAACATATCGGGCGAAGTGGGAGTTTGGCAATAGGAATCTCCGCCCGTTAGCTTTCCGACTATTTGTCCTTGATCATTGAACAGTGGAGAACCGGAAGAGCCAGGCTCTGTCACTCCATGACCGTTAGCGGTGGCGGCCCAGCGAACCCGCCAATGCGTTCCCGGAACGCTTCCTCCCCAAGAAGAAGATGAAGGAGTAGTAGTGTATGTAGATATCTTTTTAATATCCGCATCGGGGTGGTGAATGCAAACCCCGGAGGAAGGTGCCGCAGAAGAAGTATTCCATCCGGAATAAAATACATTAAACGCAACGTTTGGCTGGCTGCTCAGTTCCAACAACAAAAAATCAGAGCCGGAATCGCCTCCATTATCATTGCTATCCGCTTTTTTAGAGCAGCCAATCACCACTTGGTTGCCTAAGGATCCTTCAGTGGCGGGGTTGCTGCATGAGGGAGCTTCGTAATTAAAATAGAATACCCACTGGCTGTATTGGTTGGCGTTAGTCACCCCTTCACTGCAATGCTGGGCACTTAGTAAATACGGTGTACAATCTTGCCGGGCATTATTGATCAATGCCCCGGAACAAAAGCCCTGCCCTTGTGAACTTTGCACTAATATTCTAACTACAGATCGCTTTTGATCTTGCCATCCGGCTCCTTCACTACAGTTTACATTGACTTCACAACCGGCAGAAGTTCCAAAAGTATTGGTGGATTTATGGCGAGAAGTAATCCATCGGTAAGCGTATCCTACTTCATTAATACTGAGCTTTCCTTTCCCGATGGCTTCTCTCGGCTCGTAGTATTCAATCACACATTCATCCCCGTGAATTAGTCCGGTGCAATAGTACCCTGTAGCGGAATAATTGGCCGCAGTAAAGGCTCCCAATATTTCTTCCTTGTCGGGTGAATATATGTGCAACATTCCCCCTTCGGGAATAAAGAAATGGTTGTAAAACGGAATCAGTGCCAGAGCGCCTTGCGCTTCAATATGCAGCCGCCACACTCTGCCTCCATCCGGCAAGGTTGACCAGCTCCCTGAATTATCAAGATTCAGGTTGGTGTAAATAGAGCGGGAGAATTTTGGCAGATCTCCTGTTTTAGAATCAATTTTATCTAACTTTTCTGCTTCAGTAATATTTAAAGGAGGTAAAACGGTTTCCTTTACAGTCGGGAAAAATTTTCCGGAAATGGTAAAACTTTTAGGCAACAGCGATTCATTGACTTGCGCCCGGCCGGAGATAAAAATTAGCAGAAAAGAGAATAGGAGTAAACGATTCTTTATTGTTGCTGACATATAGTGTGAAAATAATTTTTTGATATTGACCTGTCTTTACTTTTAACAATGAATAGGTGGCTTATTAAGTAGAACTCAATTTTCGATATAAAGTTGCGTTGAAGCAAATACGATGAAAACCGGCACCACACCAAACGAAATTCCAAAAGCAAAAAAAGGACTTTACTTTTTTTTCAGAGTAATCTTGTGGCTGATTGGCAGTCTGCTGCTACTCTTTGGGATTGCCTTTGTAACCGCATTAGCATTGGAGAGCCCCATCAAATCAAAAATCATCAGAGAAATTAATGCAGAGGTAACGGTGCCGGTAACCGTCCGTGGAACTATTGATCTCTCACTTATCCGCCACTTCCCTTACGCTTCTCTCACCTTTCGGCAAGTAAGTATTGAGGACAAATTGCGCAAGGGGAAGAAACTGCTCAACGTGCAGGAATTTTCGTTTCTCTGCAACATCTTTAGTCTGTTCGGGAAGGAAGTGGAGTTCAGCCGCGTATGGCTGAAAAATGGGGAGCTGAATTTGTATCGCAACGAACAGCGCCAAACCAACTTCGACATTTTCAAAGATTCAAAAGAGGAATCGAAAAGTCAATTGGCCTTTCAGTTGCGCAAAGCACTGATTAAAAATGTGCGTTTCCGCTTTACTGATTTATCGCAAGCGACCGATATACGTCTGCGCTTGAAAGATGCGGCACTGCACGGCAATTTTAATCAAGCACAATTTGACCTGGATGCTACAGGGAAAATAGTAGCAGAACTAATTTCTGCCAACGGACAGGAATATGTGCGCAATAAAAATATCGCAGTGGATGTAACCCTGTCGGTGAACAAAGCCAAGCAGCGCTATTCATTTACCAAAGGGAAAATAGAAATAGAGAAAAGCGCCTTCTCCATTACCGGCTTTTTTGCGCTGCTCAAAAATTCTACGCAAGTAGATTTCAGTCTAAAAAATTCAGGGAAAGATGTACAAGAACTTTTTGCCTTGTTGCCCGAAAACATCCGACAGTCTTTTGCCGATGCCAATGGCAGCGGAGAGTATTCTTTATCGGCTGATATGAAAGGATTTTTCAGCAAAGAAAGCAGCCCGAGTATCAAAGTAGTGGCCGATTTAAAAAACAGTGAATTGAGACTGAGCCGCTATAACAAGTTTCTGAAAAAGGTAAATGCGACTGCCAGGTACGAAATAGATGAGAAAGGAAATGATAAGCTCGTCATCAGCAATTTTAATTGCACTTTAAACGATTTGCCTTTTGATTTCAGCTTAACGCTTTCGCATTTAGCCAACCCTTCCTTCGATTTCTACGCCAACGGAGTGCTGCAACTTTCTGAAATCAGTTCGTTTATTCCCGACTCTGTGATTCAGGATATGGATGGTAAAATAAAGTTTCGCAATTTTCATTTGACCGGCCAAAAGTCTGATTTCACCGGTACCGAAAACTCCACTCTTAACGGTAGTGGGGAGTTTGAAATGGAGCAACTGGAGTTTCGGCAAAACGGAATCACCTACGGCAACATCAACGGCTTGCTCAAATATGAGAATCAAACCATCCATGCACAAAACTTCACCCTCAACTTTCTCAGTACTGATCTCCGCTTTGACGGCCGTATAGAAAACATGCTTGCCTTTGCTTACAATCTCAGTAAAAAGCGCACAGCAGGTGATGTGGTGCTGAACGTAAACGGAAAACTAATCACCCATACTTTTAACCTAAACGGCATCTTAGAAGCCTACGACAAAAAGAACCGTCCCGAAGCGCAGCAACGTCAAAAAATAAATATCCGCGACATCTTCAACATGCAGGGAAATGTGGAGGTAGAGATAAATAAATTCTTGGTGCAGCAAATGGAATTTGGTCAATTGCAAACCGACCTACAACTATCTCCCGGTATCATTCGCATTAATCATTTACAAGCAAGTGCTATGTCGGGAGATATTAAAGCCAATGGGCTGGTTTCGTTTACTCCCAATAATGACCTGAACATTAGCTGTGACATCACCGCTGTGAATATGGATATTCCGCAAATTTTCAGAGAGTGCTCCAACTTTGGGCAAACCACACTTACGGATAAAAACCTGAAAGGAACCATAAGCACCGCCATCAGCCTCAATGCCACCTGGAAAAATTATAAGGAACTGGATCAAGATAAACTAAACGCAATTATTGATTTCAACATTAAGAATGGAGAGTTGATGAAATTTGAGCCGCTGCGGGCTGCTTCAAAATTTATCAGGGTCGAAGAGCTTGATGACATTCGTTTTGCAGACCTTTCTAACACTATCCGCATTGCTGACCGCACCATTGACTTGCCGGAGTTTGAAATCAAATCTTCTGCCCTCAATTTGATTCTTTCCGGTCATCATCATTTTAATAACACGGTGGACTACCATTTTAAAATCAACCTGCACAAAGTACTGGCACAAAAGTTTAACAGAAACTACAGTGAAGTGCAATACATTGAAAACGATCCTTACGAAGGTTTGAATTTATATTTGACCATGACCGGCCCGCTGAATAATCCGAAAATAAATTTTGACAAACCAGCTGCCCGCAACAAAATAAAGGAGGACTTCAAAAAACAGAAAGAAGAATTCCGCCATCTGATGAAAGGCAAACCGGCCACCACTATTGACCCTGAAGAAAAGAAACGCGAAGAGAAATACTTTGATGTAAAGGAACAGCCAAAGTTCATAGACTTTGACGAAGAACCTAAGTAGCCGAAGGGTAGGCAAGTGGCACTACTCTTCACCATAGGCGCGAGCATTTGCTCGTGCCTGATTGGAAGAATTATCAACTGAAACATTGCATAGCCCTTGGTCTCTATCACCATCAAAGTATTGCTTTCGCCTTTGGTGTTTTTATAGTAACCATCGGTATAAATACAAAACGGTAGGTTGCTTCAACATTTGTTCTGATAGGTTGTAATAGAAAATGTTTCACAAAGACAAGCTTGTTCTATGGGTTGTCGGGAAAAGGTCTTATGCTC
>CAZQYO010000042.1:0-12978 GCA_964597415.1 uncultured Chitinophaga sp. | reverse complement strand
ACCGCGGGGTATCAGCAATTGCAATACATCAGAGGGGCGAACTTTATAATTAGACTTCACCACTTTTCCATTCACGGTAATGCTACCGGCAGCAGCAGCGTTTTGAATTTTACTGCGGCTGATATTATTTCCCAGCATGTTGTGCAGGAACTTATCAATCCTTAATTGCGACTGCCCTTTGTCCACGACAATCTCCATCTGTTCGATGAATTCATCACCGCTTTCGCGAGCATCTAAAGAAATATCATCGTCTTTGGCAGACATAAAAAAATATTATGGATAAAAAATACTGAAATCAGAATTAAGACTGACGCACCGATTCAAGTTTATCCTTCAATCGGGTAATCACATTCACCTCTACCGGATCTATACCTTGCAGCACTGCTAAGTAATAGGAAAGCCAGTCTCCGAAGTGGATTAAGTAGAATCGCTTCTCAAATGAATTATTCCCTTTGGCAAATACTTCAAATACCTTTTGAGAAATCTCTGCGAACAACTCCCTCTTATAAAGTATGCGATGTGTGTTCCGGTAAAATTCATCTTCACTTCTAAAGAAAACGATTGCAATATTATCTACTGACTGCCGCCAACCTACTAATTCATTGTGGTTCGCTTCCGGAATGACATTATACCAACAGCACATCTTTGAATTTTCATTGATCTGCTGCTTTAAGCGCAATATGGTGCTTTCGTATTTATCTTCTGCGTAAGCTATGATTACATGGTTCAACAGCTTCTTTGCTAATATTTCTGCGTGCTGTTTTATCTGCTCTTGTTCGCTATCTAAAAGTGCCGCAGCGCATTTCAGCTTATCCGTAAAACTTTCATCAATCAACTTCGCCTGCTTTAACACATAGAATAATTGAGTCGCAGAATACCCGAAACAAGCTCTTGGAGGAAAACCCGAAGGGAGAGTAATCAGGTTCCATTGGTGTGCCGCAGCCAGTGCAGCCAGTTTACCGCCAGAGGTAATACATACCGGTTTCAAACCCTTTTCCATTGCTTGCTCGGCTAACTGCAAAGTCTCTTCGGTATTGCCGGAATAAGAAGAGAGAATAAGCAGGCTGCGCTGACCAACAAATGCCGGAAGAGAATAACCTTTATTTACAAGCACAGGAACAGTCAATTCACCGCGAAGTAGTTCTGCCAATAAATTTCCTCCTATCCCTGAACCGCCTAATCCGCAGACAACAATGTTTTCAATATCATTTGGCAAGGCTGTAATGAAGCTTGCTGCTTCCCCTATTTCGAGGGCTGCCCGCATTTGCTCCGGAAAATTTTTGATCAGATTAAACATATTACTACGCAATAAGCGGGTGCAAAGAAATGAAATTTGCGATAAGAGGTAAGTGGCTTACTTTCTTCCCTTTCTCTTTTTAGAAGGTTTGGCTGACTTAGGAGCGGTGAGTTTTTCAATCACCTTGCCGGTTTTATCAATTTTATATCTCTGGCTGATAAAAAGGCCTTTATTTTTAGGATCCTTTTCTCGTTTAGAAATAATAGCAAATCCATTTTCAAAATCCTCGGCATCTACATATTGCGGGTCAATAACAAAATTGCCGGCAAGGTCAATGTATCCCCAGTTCTCTCCATCTAAAGTAACCGCACAAAGGCTATCGCTAAAAGAGGAAACATCATGAAATCGGTTGATGAATAATTGTCTGCCTTCTTTATCAATAAAAAACCAGTTGTCGTCTATCGCTACAGCAGCGGCTCCCTGACTAAAATGCAAAGCATCGGAATACTTAAAAGAAATCACTTTATCGCCTCGCTTATTTATAAACCCAAATTTATCGTGTTGCGATGCCAGATAAAGCCCTTCTGTTTGGTCATCCAGAATATCGTAAACAGGGGGAACCACATATTGGCCGCGAATATCAATAATGCCGTATTTGCAGGCTTCTTCCTCCTCACAATTTCCAATGCCTACCACGGCATAGCCTTCATTAAAGTCACCGGCAAAATTAAAGTCTGCATCAATGGCTCGTTTATCGTTTTTGTTGATGTAGAAATAAGTGCATTTTTCATTGCAGGGTTTAATGCGCACTGCCGCCAAGCCACAATTAAAATCAAAAGCCTCCTCGTATTCTCCGGGGATAAAAATGACTAATGAGTCTTTAGTCGGCTGGTAAGCATATCCCCATTTGTCCCCTTGTTGAAAAGGTTTTAAATCTCGCTTTGCTAATTCTATAGCCGTATCAATTTTTCCCTTATCGGGAAACTGTGGGTAAGCTTCTAAAAATTTACGATAGGCCGCTTCCGTAGCATCTGCTGTGTATAATTGATAAAGCTGTTGCCAGGCTTCTTCGATATGCGGATTACCCCTGTAATTTTTCACAAAATTATCGAATGCTTCCACCGTTTGTGGCGCAGTAGCCATCACATAAATACTGTCCTGAATACTGCGGTAGGCGGGGTGGTTTCTATAATTCTTTTCAAACTCTACATAACTGCTCAAATCGTGACGGTCGTTGTAATATTCCAATAGCTTCTCTTCATAATTTTTTCGAGCATCCTTTACATATTCCCCTTGGGGATAGTTGTCCATGTATTTTTTATACGACTGATAAGTTTGATCGGAAGTGGTTTGCTGATAAAGCAATTTCTCATATAACTCCTTTGCCTCTTTCCGTTGATCGGCATCGGGATATTTATTCATAAATTCATCGAGTGCTTTAGGATCGTTTTGCGCACGCGCTTTGATGTAAGCCAATTGGTTGCGCATATTGGTGGCCTGATTCAACAATCCCTTTTCCGAAAAATTATCTAAGAAATACTGATACGACTCTATGGTATTTTCCTTTTCCACTATTGCATAAGCGGTATAGTTAATATCCTTTTGAAGTGTTTGGATGGTGTAATCTCTTACTCCCAGATTTAGAAACCGCTTTGTTTCCTTGTCATCGGGATTCAATGGAACTTTTTTAGCAGCCAGTTTAATATAGGTGTTAGCGGAATCAAGATGATGGGCCGGATTATCTTTTGCAAAAAAGTATTTTGCCATTCCATAGTTGGCGGCTGCATTTCCGGCATCTTCATTGATCACTTCCCTTAAATATTTTACGGCATTAGGATAATCCCCTATGTTCAGGTATTTGAATGCCTTATTCAAATCGCTTGCAAAAGTGAGCAGGGTACTACTCATCAGAATCAAGAAAGTGATTGCTCGTTTCATTTTTGTCATCCCTTCAATTTTACTATTCCTTTATTTTTCAGTGTAGCAATAGTTTCATTCGAGTATTTCAATTCTTGCAAAACGGTTGCAGAATCATCGCCTAAATCCGGTGCAGACCAGTTATTGTCAAAATTCGCTTGTTTAAACTTTAAAGGCTGATTGATAGTGAGGTATTTCCCCACAGCGTTGTGTTCATTTTCGATCAGCATTTTTCTTTCTACTAGATAAGAATCTCGTTCCAGCTCATTTAATCCATTGACAGCTGTCAGGCAGATGTCCTCTTCTTTGAAATACTCCAGCCATTCCTCTCTTGTCTTCGTTTTGAAAAATGTGCTTACTTCCTCCTTGATCTTAGGCTGCTCTGCCGCTTTAAGAAATCGCTCCGCCCAATCGTGGCGACCGGCCTTCGTGCAAAACAAATTCCAAAATTTAGGCTCCAAACTTCCCAAGGCAATGTATTTCCCATCGGCACAGGCATATACATTATAGTTGGGGAGTTTACCGCTCAGTTCAAAATCGTTAGGTGCAGATATTTGTTTCGTTCCCTGATAAGCAGCAAACTGCAACACCCCAAAGGGAACGGTGGCATCTGTCATGGACACATCTACCCATTCCCCTTTTCCTGTTTTCTCCCGCTGGTATAAAGCGGCTGTTACGGCATTCATGGTCATGTATGCTCCACCGGCTATATCAGCTAACTGAAAACCTGGGATCATCGGCTCCTGATCGTTTCCGGTAATACCTAATGCTCCGGCAAGCGCAATATAATTCAGGTCATGTCCTGCTTCCTTGGCTTTAGGAGATTGCTGACCATAACCGGTGACAGAGATATAAATTAGTCGAGGATTAATTTTTGAAAGATGCTCATAACCTAAACCCATTTCGCTCATTACCCCCGGGCGATATTGCTCCACAAACACATCGGCTGTTTTAGCTAAGTCAAAAATTATTTGTTTGCCTTCGGCAGAAAGATAGTTAACCGCCAAACTGCGTTTATTCCGATTCAGAGAAAGATAAAACATGCTCATGCCATTTACTCTTGGTTCGAAATCGCGAACATAATCCGGAGTGTCGGGGTCTTCTACCTTTATTACATCGGCTCCCATATCTGCCAAAAACATGGTCGCTAAAGGACCCGGCAACAATCGAGTAAAATCTATCATTTTTACTCCCTCTAACGGACCCTTTTTTCGGGGGCGGATAAGGGATTTAATGGCCGAGCTTTGCTCTGCAGTGGTGGTAGTAATTAGAGTTGAATAATTTTCTGAGGCATCAAATTTTCTGAAACACTTCGCAAACTGCATCATAGCCGCGATGTTGCTTATTTTTATTTTTCCTGTCATCACAGCCAGCTGAGGATTAGCTTTACCGGTTTCTAAATCAGCATACATCGAAGCAGTAGTTTGTATAATGCAATCAGGGTTGCCGATAAGCCCCTTTTGTAAAGTACATTGTCCGTCCCGAATACTTACTGTGTAGTTGAATGTTTCTTCTCCACTTATGTCAAAATGAAAAACGGTATTTAGCGCCATCGCTTTCTCCTGCCTGAAACGATAAGGAATAGAGTCAATAATTTGTTGCGCTGTGACTTTCATGTGCTAATTTTTAATTGTTTTCTTTCAAAGGCTCTCCGGTTAGAAACATAAAAATTTCTTTTCAAAGCAAGATGGCCAATAAACTTTTCGGATGTTTGGAACCGGGTACTACTGCGCATGATGGTCTTTAGGCAGCGTAAAGCAGAATTTGCTCCCTTTTCCCTTTACAGAGTGCGCCCATATTTTCCCTCCGTGCTTAATCACCACTTTGTGGCAAATGCTGAGACCGATTCCGGTTCCTTGAAACTCATCATCATTATGAAGGCGTTTGAAAATTTTAAATATCTGATGAGAATACTGCTCCTCAAATCCTATCCCGTTATCGGCAATTTCAAACTCCCAGAAATCACCAATATCTTTTACCGTTACGGTAACTTTTTTTTGTTCACTTCGATTGTATTTAATTCCATTTTCAATCAGGTTTTGAAACAACTCCATCAGCATGGTTTGATTACCGGTTACCGATGGAAGTTTGTCCACCGATACCACTGCATTATTTTTTTGAATACTGTCATGGAGATTGTTGAGTACTTTCCGCACCAGATCACCGAGCGACACATTCCCCACTAATTCAATTTGCTGCTCTACCCTGCTATATTGAAGTATATCATGGATAAGTTCACTCATTTTATTTGCCCCTCCAATGGAGTAATTGATGAACTCATTGGCCGTTTCATCTAACTGATCATTATACTTTTTCTTTAGTAAGGTAAGATAAGAGATAATGGTTCGAATAGGTTGCTTCATATCATGGCTCACCACATAGGCAAACTCTTCTAACTCTTTATTCGACTGCTCTAATTTTTCAGCCTTGCTGACCAGTTCCATTTGAGCTTCCTTCAAGTCGGTAATGTCTCTGATGATAACGAGGTATTCACCTTCTTTAAAGGGGGCGAGAATCGCTTTAAAATAACGCCCTGCGTAAATAGTGGTATCGTGATACTCAAATGAAGTGATTTGATCAGTACCGGCAACTTCTTTTAATGCTTGTTCAAAGTTTGTAGCAATATCTGCCGGTAAAACATCACTAAACTTTCTCCCCAGCAGATTGCTATCCGGTATATACGACTCTAAAGTAGAGTGCTCATTCATCCCGGTAAATTCTCCTTCACAGTCCACAATGTATAACCAGTCTGGCAGAGCCTTTAAAATATATTCATTAGTCAACTGTGCTTCGTGCAATCGGGTTTCCGTGCGCAATCGGGTGAAAGCATTCGCGACCATACTTCCTATCAAACCAAAAAAACTGGATCGCTCATGATGAACGCTTTGGTCAAACACAAATACGATAAATCCATTGACCACATTCCCACTTTGCATCGGGATCAGATAGAATCTTTTATCAGGCAAATCATGGATAGCCAATGCTTCAATCTGATGCAATCGCTCGCCAAGGATATAGTCTCCCCAAGAAGATTTTTCCCCTTTCAGATCGCGCAAAAAATAAATGAGTTGTTGATTGATTCGGACGATGAGATTAAAATGTTGAATAATAGCCATCTCCTTCCGGCTAAACCACTGGTTGGTAGATTGAAATTCATCGTGCAACTTCCCCTGCATTCGGTAAACCAAAGCAGCATCGGCCTCAAGCATTTTTCCAAACTCTCCTAAAGTAAAATCAATGCCCTGCTGTATTTCTGTGCGATCTACATTAATAAACTGAGTAGAATGTTTAATCAGCATTTCCTCCACCTTCAACTGGTGTTGAATCTCCTCCTCTAATTTTTTCCGCGATTCAATGTCCCGAGTCTCGACAAAAATCAAATCACTTTTCGCTCCCGAAGCGGTTTTAAAGACACTGAAAATACTTTCGACCCACACATGAGTTCCGTCATTACGTTTCACGCGATACTCGCGAATGACCCTTGCTTCAGGATGCAACTTTATTTCTTCCAATGCTTTTCTCACACTGTCCACATCTTCCGGAAGCATTATATCGAAAATCTCTTTTTTCATCCATTCAGCAGGATCATATCCGGTAAGCGATTGAACGGCTGGATTCAAATACACGAAACGAAAATCGGCATCCAACATGACCTGGGTATCACGGGCATTCTCACTGATTGACTTAAATTGAATGCTTGAATTGCCAGAAATCTGGGTCAGTCGTAAACGCGCCACCCCAATCGCATAATTTCCCGCCAATACGAAAGCAAACATGAGGATGTGAAGGGGATTCAGAAGAATAGGATGATAATTGTAGGATAGAATCACCGCTCCTACAAACAAGAGCAACTCATATAAGCTCATGTACACTAATTCTTTCCTCGATTCGAGCATCTGGCTGCTGACAATAAAAATGGCATAGCTCAGAAATAGGTAAAAGGACTGATCGTCCATCGTTTTCTTAACGCTATCTGAATAGGCAAAAACAATATTAAAGTTAACGAAGTAGATGACGAATTTAAAAATCGCAGGGGTGTATTGTTTGTACTTGCTAATAGACACAAACGTAAGAAAGCCACTTAGTATCGCCCCTGTTATCCAGATAGCCGGTGGGTCGGTTGTGGTATGAGTGGGGGAAGATAAAATTTCAATGAGGTTTCCAAAAAAGTACATGACCAAACCGAGGATTCCAATAATCCTCTCTTTCCAGTAACTCCCCCCTTTGATTTTATCAATTACAGCTTTTATCAGACTTGATGTATTTTTTCAAATATATCCAGAATACAAATCGGGGTGACACAACTTTTATACATAGTAATGTTACTATCCCGTATCACCGGTTCGGTTTTGACAGAACTCTATAGTGGCATCATTGAACTGGGCAAAATTATTACCGAGAAAGTTTCTGTTTTGGGAAGTACCCTTTCGGGAAACAGATTACCCCTTTAAATCTCATCAAGTGCACAGTAATTCACCTTACAAGTGAACGAGCAGACTATTAGAACGCCATAAAAAGTCATTAAGATAACGGAGTTTGCTCTTATCTATTTCCAATGAATAATTAAGGCAATGGAGTGTAGTTTGAGCCTTATCCTCAGCATAAAAAGTGTACCGACATTCAGAAATCTATTTGGGACTCAGTCGCACTACCGGAACAATTATTTCTTCTAATGAAATACCTCCGTGCTGAAAGGTGTTCTTATAATAATTGGCAAAGTGATTATAGTTGTTCGGATAAACGAGGTATTTATTTTCTTTGGCAAAGATGTAAGTAGAACTCAATCTGGACTTAGGCAGCCCAATCGCTTCCGGATCGCGCACCGCAAATACATCTTTCTCTTCATAGTTTAAATTTTTCCCCGTTTTATAACGGATATTAGTGGTGGTTTCGCGGTCACCAATACATCTGGAGGGGTCTTGCACTCTCACTGTACCATGATCGGTAGTCAGCAGGATATTCACATCCTTCCCGGCTAATTTCCGCAGGGCATTTTGAAGTGGCGAATGATCAAACCATGAAACAGAAAGTGAGCGATAAGCGGCTTCATCACTGGCCAACTCCTTCAGCACTTCCATTTCAGTGCGGGCATGACTCAGCATATCTACAAAATTGTAAACGATAACCGTCAACTTGTTGTTGAGGTAATTGCTGATATTATTTTCCAGCAAACTGCCATCTCTATGATTGGTAATTTTCACGTACTGGTGCTTCACCGAATCGTGAAAGGTTCTATCCAAAAAGTCTTTCAGAAAATCGGCTTCGTGCATATTCTTCCCTCCTTCTTCATCATCGTTCTTCCACATATCAGGAAATTTCTTAGAAATCTCTAAAGGGGTCATGCCCGCAAAAATAGCGTTGCGGCTGTATTGGGTGGCAGTGGGAAGCATCGCAAAGAATGCGTCTTCTTCATCTACCCTGAAATTGTCCATCACTAAGGGTTGAATAGATTTCCATTGATCAAAACGAAGGTTATCAATCAGTATTAAGAAGGTAGGTTTGTCCTCCTTCAACAAAGGCCATAATTTACTTTTGAGCAGCGTGTGGCTCATAATCGGAGCATCTTTGCCCGGCTCACTGTTTATCCACGTTTTATAGTTTTTAATCACAAACTTGTTGAACTCGCGATTGGCTTCTTCCTTTTGAGTATTATACACTTCCTTCATGGCACTTTCGCTCCGATCGAGTTCAATTTCCCAGTAAATAAGTTTGCGGTACAACTCTATCCACTGCTGGTAATCCAGATTGTCCTGAATGGTCATAAAAAGTTTCTGAAACTCCTGCTGATAAGAGGACGTTGTCTTTTCAGATATGAGCCGATCATTATCTATCAATTTCTTGAGGGTAGAAAGAATTTGCTGCGGCTTAACGGGTTTAATCAGGTAATCGGCAATTTGAGAGCCGATCGCATCTTCCATCAGGTTTTCTTCTTCATTCTTGGTAATCATGACCACCGGCACATGGTAATCTATTTCCTTAATGCGCGATAGCGTTTCGAGGCCGGTAAGTCCCGGCATACTCTCATCGAGAAATACGACATCTACTCCTTTTTGCGCCACCTTTTCAATAGCATCTTTCCCATTCGTCACCGGAATTACCTGGTATCCTTTATTTTCTAAAAACATGATGGAAGGCTTCAGCAAATCAATTTCATCATCGGCCCATAGTATGGTAATCTTATTCATATTTTGTTTAGCGTTTATTGTTTTTGATGGTTAGCGCACTCGTGGCACGTTTGTGATTTGTATTTGGAGTATAAGCCCCTATAAATTATTAGGAGGATAGTGGGTTTGATGTTTACTGACCAACTATCCTCTGCAAGTATAAAGCTATTTGCCCTGAATTATTGTGTAACACAAGCTGTTAAGAAAAGTAAACCGGTACATCCGGCAAGGTATCTCCTTTCTTTCAAATAGAATGATACGCTTAGTTGTGTAGCGGATTATCAAAATCCTCCGGTTCACTTATTTCGATTATCGGCAATAAACTGTTTCTTCGTGCCATCCATGAACAAGCGCAAAATATTCAACGACCCGGTATATGGCTTTATCACTATTCCGCACGAGTTAATATTTGACATTATTGATCACCCTTATTTTCAGCGACTGCGAAGAATCAAGCAACTCGGACTGAGTGATTATGTTTATCCGGGAGCCATACACACCCGGTTTCATCATGCGCTGGGTGCTTTTTATTTAATGCGCAAGGCACTCGCTATTTTAAAAATAAAAGGAGTAAAGATTTCAGAGGAAGAGGAGTTGGGGGCGAGCATCGCCATTCTGCTGCACGACATCGGTCACGGCCCTTTCTCTCACACCTTAGAGCATAGCCTCATTCACAAAGTAAATCACGAAGACCTATCGCGAATATACATGCACCGGCTCAACAAACATTTCAAGGGCAAATTGAGTATGGCCATTGATATTTTCGAAGGCCGGTATAAAAAGAAATTCCTGCATCAGTTAGTTTCATCTCAGTTAGATGTAGATCGGCTGGATTACCTCACCCGCGATTCTTTCTTTACGGGAGTAAACGAAGGAGCCATTGGCTATGAGCGAATCATAGAGATGATGAATGTGGTGAACGATGAAATTGTGATTGAACAGAAAGGGATTTACTCCATCGAAAATTTCATTATTGCCCGCAGGTTGATGTATTGGCAGGTGTATCTGCACAAAACCGTATTGTGTGTGGAACTGATGGTGGTAAAAGCGATTGAGCGGGCAAAGTATTTGACAGCGCAAGGAATGCCAATAGAGGCCTCTCCGGCTCTTGCTTATTTTTTGCAACACAAATTGCGACTCAAAGATTTTGAAACAAATCCAGAAGTACTCGAATACTATTCGCAGTTGGATGATGTGGACTTGTTCAGTGCCTTGAAGTATTGGCAGCACAGTACGGACAGTGTATTGCAACTGCTTTGCAAATCCATTCTAAACCGCAAACTGTTCAAGATAGAAATCAGCAACAAGGCCTTCTCCGATACCAAAATCCGCGGCCTGCATAAAAAAGCGATGGAGAAATATAAACTGAGCGAAGTGGAAGCCGCTTACCTCGTATTTTCAGACTCTACTTCCAATTATGCTTACAACCCTAAAGAAAGCAAGATTCATATTCTGTCCAACCAGGGAGAGTTACAGGATATAGCCACCGCCAGCGATCAACTGAACATTTCAGTATTAAGCGTTCCGGTAGTCAAGTATTATGTGTTTTACCCGAAAGACTTGGGCTAATCTTTCAGCAAATACGGTAATCATTGTGGATAAATATTGAAATACAAGCACACAATATATCTTAGCAGCACCGTTTAAACGAATCTAAGTACATGTGATGGAGATAACAGCGAAGGAATTAGCCGTCATCCTGAATGCCGGTCTAGAAGGAAACCCTGAAACACGAGTTGTCAAACTCGCCAAAATTGAAGAAGCGGACAAAGACGCTTTCTGCTTTTTAGCCAACCCCAAATATTTTCACTACGCCCAAACCGCCAAAGTGGGAATTCTGCTTTGTGGCGAAACTTTAGAATACAACGGAAAAAATATTGGAGCCGTGTTGCGGGTAAAGGAACCCTACAAGGCATTTCAGCAACTGATGGAGTTGTATGCCGCTATGAACAACGAACAAAAAACAGCCGGCATAGAACCGCAAACCCATATCGGGCAGCACACTACTTATGGGCAGAATTTTCAGTTGGGAGCTTTCTCCTACGTTGGTGACGAGGTAACTATAGGCGACAATGTTACCATCTATCCAAATTCGTACATTGGCAACAAAGCGAGCATAGGCAGCCACACCATTATTTATGCTAACGTTTCCGTGTACCACGACTGCAAAGTGGGAGAAAACTGTATTATCCACTCCGGTGCGGTGATTGGCAGCGATGGCTTCGGCTTTGCCCCCCAAGAAGACGGCTCCTATAAGAAGATCCCCCAAACGGGAAATGTGGTGATAGGCAACCGGGTAGAAGTGGGCGCTAACACTTGCATTGACAGGGCGGTGATTGGTTCTACTATTATAGGGGATGGCGTAAAGCTCGACAACCTGATTCAGGTAGCACACAATGTGGAGTTAGGTGAAAACACCGTGATAGCCGCACAAGCCGGCATTTCAGGCTCCAGCCGGTTTGGTAAAAATGTGATGATAGGCGGACAGGCAGGCATCACCGGCCACCTGAGCATAGCCGATGGCGTAAAGATTCAGGCACAGGCGGCTGTGATACGCGATGTGACTGAAAAGGGAAAAGGCATTTCGGGCGCTCCCGCTATTGATGCCCGCGAGCACTACCGCCAGTTAGCCGCTATTAAACGACTGCCGGAGCTAATCAAAAAAATTGGGGAACTGGAACAAAAACTCAAAGACATGGAGTCGAAAGCAGATGACTGACATATATCTTCTAAAATTTTAGTTTTGCCCCCCTTAATTAATCGTGAATGACTCATTCCTTTCAGCAAACTATAAAAAAAGAAACTTCCTTGTCGGGGGTGGGTTTGCATACCGGAGCCAAGGTTACCGTTACCTTTCAACCTGCACCGCCCAACCACGGTATCAAATTTCAGCGCCTTGATTTAGACGACCAACCCATATTTGCCGCAGACTGCGAATTAGTGACCAGTGTGCAGCGCGGCACTACCCTTGAAAAAGGCGGGGCTATGATAGCTACAGTGGAGCACCTGATGAGTGCCTTGGTAGGATTGCAGATTGACAATGTGCTGGTGCAAACAAACGGTATTGAAATCCCTATTATGGATGGCAGTGCCCGCTATTTTGTAGAAGCATTGGAAAATGCCGGACTAAGCATCCAGAACGAAGAGCGCGAAGTATTTGAATTGCGGCAAAACATTCACTACACCGATAAAGAAAACGGAGTAGAATATTTGGCAATGCCCAGTGACCGCTACAAAGTAACGGTAATGATTGACTACAAAAGCGAAGTGCTGGGGCAGCAACACGCTTCGTTAGATAAGTTGAGCGATTTCAAAAGGGAATTGGCCAACTCCCGCACTTTCTGTTTTCTGCACGAGTTAGAAATGTTGCACGAAGCCGGCCTGATACGCGGTGGCGACCTCAATAATGCCATTGTGGTAGTGGACAAGCCGATTACCGAAGAAGAACAAAAACGATTGGCTGCTTTGTTCAACAAGTCCGACATTGCCGTAGTGGAAGAAGGGATATTGAACAATGTAAAACTGAACTACAACAACGAGCCAGCTCGCCACAAATTATTAGATGTGATAGGTGATTTGGGTTTGGTGGGCACTCCTATCAACGCCAATATTATAGCCACCAAGCCCGGACATAAGCACAATGTAGAGTTTGCCAAAATT
>CAZQYO010000041.1:0-13261 GCA_964597415.1 uncultured Chitinophaga sp. | reverse complement strand
TTAAAGTAGCTGAAGCAAATCAGGAACCGGACGTTCTGTTAGATGCCTTGATTTACGCGATGGTAGAGTTTGATGAACACCGCTTCGAAAAAGCTCTTTCCACCGCTATCATGAAGATCGGCTTTCAGCGTACTTTCAGTGAATTGGTGTTCCCTTTTTTAATTAGAACAGGCTTGCTTTGGGCTACCGGAGCCATCAGGTCGGCACAAGAACACTTTATTTCAAACCTAATTCGCAGAAAGATAAGTGTGGCTATTGACAACCAGTATGTGGAACGCAACGCGCAGTCAAAAAAGTTTTTCCTCTTTTTGCCTGAAGGCGAAACGCATGAATTTTTACTTCTGTTTACAGAATATCTTTTGCGGCAGCAGCACCATGAGGTAGTCTATATCGGAAGCTCCTTGTTGTTAGAAGATATTGAGTTTGTCGAAAAGACTTTTCGCCCCGATTATTTCCTAACTTACTTCACACTTCCCATTCCCGGCTTCACCGTTCAGGAATATATCCATCAAATTGTTTCCGCTTTTCCTACCGTTAAAATAATAGTTGGCGGGGTTCAACTAAAACTTCAGCAGCCAAAGTTACCCTCCTATGTCAGGGTTATTAACTCTCTCGAAGAGTTGATGGCGGCAATCCACTAAACCACCATTTATTTTAAATGCCCAAGTAACCCCAAAACGAAAATTTTAAATAGATGGCGCCTTACTGCTCCCACCTTCGGCACATCACTCTCCCACGGGCGTTTGTGCTGTAGCGCTTTTTGCTGACAAGATCTTTTACAAGTATCCATTCCAATTCTCCGTTTCACATTCACTATTCGTTATTCATCGCCCGATATTTTCTCCAATCCGCAATTCTTTTCAAATCCGCCATCTGACAACCGTCAACTGCCATCTGCAATTCCTCCAATGCTTGCTTAGAAGCTAAAAAGCGTCAATGACTCGTTATGTGGCTGTAGGAGGAGGCACTTTGCAAGTACAAACCGTGCCCTACAGGTCAGTACTTACATTCTTTACTCTAACTTTATACTCAATATGAGGAATATGACAAACATTTGCACTACCTATCTGCCCTTCGGAAATTAAATACCCAATTCAAAATTTTCAACTACTTCATATTTTGGGGTTAAATGTTGAAAATTTCCTGCCAAATCATTTTGTCGTGGGGGTGTCGAATTGCTATATTCGTGCGCTCAAATCGAAGGAAAATCGCAAAACGTATTTTTGCCCTGACATCTTGAGGTTTTTCGTATAGAGATTAACATAACCATTCCAAATAGCTATTTATGAGTGACGAACTGAACCCACCGGACGAAAAAGACCTGAAACCGGAAAACCCACGAATAATTCCTATCAATATAGAGGACGAAATGAAAACCGCCTACATTGACTATTCAATGTCGGTTATTGTTTCCCGAGCTATTCCCGATGTGCGTGACGGGCTAAAGCCGGTGCATAGAAGGATACTTTTCGGGATGAACGAATTGGGATTATCTCCCGGCAGACCTTACAAGAAGAGTGCCCGTATAGTGGGAGAGGTGCTCGGTAAGTATCACCCTCATGGCGATACGGCTGTGTACGATGCAATGGTTCGGATGGCACAGCATTGGAGTCTCCGCTATCCGCTCGTTGACGGTCAGGGTAACTTTGGCTCTGTGGATAATGACCCACCTGCTGCTATGCGTTACACCGAAGCCCGGATGCGTAAAATTACCGAAGAGTTTCTGAGTGACATAGATAAAGAAACCGTGGATATGCGGTTGAACTTTGACGACAGTTTGGAAGAACCTACCGTTCTTCCCACCCGCATCCCTAACTTGTTGGTTAACGGGGCATCTGGAATTGCCGTAGGTATGGCTACAAATATGCTGCCTCACAACTTAACGGAATGTATAGACGGAATAATACAATACGTTGATAACAATGACATTAGTATAGAAGACTTAATGCAGTATGTAAAGGCTCCGGATTTTCCCACCGGAGGGATTATTTATGGATACGAAGGAGTAAAGCAGGCTTTAATGACCGGTCGCGGAAGAGTAGTGCTCCGCGGCAAAGCCGAAATCGAAACGCAAAATAATGGTCGCGAACACATTATTATTACCGAAATTCCTTTTCAGGTTGTAAAAAGCGACTTAGTGAGAAAGATTGCGGAACTCACTGAAGAGAAAAAGATAGAAGGCATCAGTGACATCCGCGATGAATCTGACCGTCACGGAATTAGAGTAGTGGTGGAACTGAAGCGAGAGGCCATCAGCAATGTTGTTCTAAATCAGCTATTTGCATTAACAGCCCTCCAAACAAGTTTTGGGGTAAATAATATTGCGCTGGTTCATGGTCGCCCACAACTTCTTAATCTAAAAGATATGATTAAGCACTTCGTGGACTTCCGCCACGAAGTAGTTGTTCGAAGAAGCGTTTATGAACTGCGCAAAGCAGAAGAAAGGGCACATATTCTCGAAGGCTTGCTTATTGCCATTGATCATCTCGATGCGGTGATCAAACTCATTCGCGATTCTGCGGATCCCGAAATTGCCAAAAGCGGCTTAGTCAGTAATTTTGGGCTTAGTGAAATACAGGCAAAAGCGATTCTAGAAATGCGTTTGCAGCGCTTAACTGGCCTCGAAATAGACAAAATCAAGCTCGAATTTGATGAATTGCAAAAAACAATAGCTTGGTTAAACCGTGTGCTAAATGAAGAACCTCTGAGAATGCAGATAATAAAAGAGGAACTTGCCGAAGTAAAAAGTAAATACGGAGACGAGCGCAAAACCACCATTGAATATGCGGCAGGCGACTTTAACATGGAAGACCTGATAGCTAATGACGAAGTAGTTGTGACTATCTCAAGGCTTGGATATATTAAGCGTACTCAATCCACAGAATATAAGACCCAAAACAGAGGAGGGCGGGGTAGCCGGGGTGGCGCTACTCGCGATGAGGACTTTATAGAACACATGTTCTTAGCTACCAACCATAACTACATCTTGTTCTTCACTGAGTTAGGCCGCTGTTTCTGGTTGAAAGTGTATGAAATACCCGAAGGAGAAAAGACGGGTAAAGGAAGAGCCATCCAAAATCTTATCAGTATTCCAAAAGAAGATAAAATTATGGCTTATATACCGGTGCTCAATCTTAGCGATGATGAGTATATGGAAAATAAGTTTGTCATTTTCTGCACTAAAAAAGGGACTATCAAAAAAACCACTTTAAAAGCCTATTCAAACGTAAGGGCAGGAGGGGTAAATGCTATTGACATTCGCGAAGGCGATGAACTGGTGCAGGTAAGCCTTACCGAAGGAAAGAGCGAAATTGTTATAGCTACTAAATTCGGGAAAGCCATTCGCTTCAATGACAGCACGGTTCGCGCGGTAGGCAGAGTAGCAGCCGGAGTGCGGGGAGTTACTTTAAATAACCCTAAGGATCAAGTGATTGGAATGATTACTGTAAATCCGGAAAATAAGGAAGAAACCATCATGGTACTCTCCGAAAAAGGGTATGGAAAGCGTAGTGATATTGATGGCTACAGAATTACCAATCGCGGGGGGAAAGGAGTTAAAACTCTGAATATAACCGATAAAACAGGTTATTTAATAGGCATAATGAATGTTACTGACAATGACCACCTTATGGTGATAAACAAATCGGGAATTGCCATTCGGATAGCCGTAGAACAACTGCGTGTAATGGGGCGTGCAGCTCAAGGTGTCAGAGTCATTAAATTAGATAAAAAGGATGAAATAGCTGCTATCGCTAAAATCAAAGACGGTAAACTGAATTATAATGTCGAAGAAGACGGAGAATTGGGAGCCACAGAAGAAAATGGTGATGTGGCTGAATAAAATGGCAACAATTTTGTAATCGCTTTAAACTACAAAGAAATAAAACAGAAAAAATGAAAAAGATATTATTTGCCCTGTCCGTATTTGCTGTTACCCAGGGTCTAAATGCGCAGGATGGAAACAATATTTGTGTGTGGAATGCAATGAATACCTATAATACAGGTGGAGGGCCTGAAGATTTAGAAAGAGGGATTAAATGCAGTGACGAGGCTGCTGCCAATGAATCAACCATGGGCAAATGGAAAACTTGGTTTTATCGCGGGGAGATGTACACACTTGTATTTACTGACACCACTTTAAAGAAGAAATACGGCAATGCAGGCTTTGAAGCCATTAATGCTTTTAAAAAGCTTTATGAAATCAATGACCCCAAGTTTAAAGATTGGAATGAGGTAGAGAAATACATGTTACCGCTTGCTACCAGTGCCTTTAATGAAGGGGTTGATCAATTCCAAGCAAAAAACTTCGCTCAAGCCTATCAATATTTCTATGCCATTAAGGACATCAACGCTGTGTTGGAAGGTAAGGGAAAAACAGTTAACATAGATTTAGCTACGGCTTTAAAGAATGCTGCCATAAGTGCTGAAAATGCCGGAGATATTGATGGCGCAATTAAAGTTTACAAGGACTGGTTAGCTATTAAACCGGAAGCTGCTGCTTATAGAGCTTATGGCGCTGCCTTGAAAAAGAAAGGAAATAACGAAGAAGCAGAAAAAGTGATAGATGAAGGGCTGGTGAAGTTTCCCCAAGATGCCAACCTATTGGTCGAAAAAATCAACAAGTACCTTGAAGATGCAAAATACACAGAAGCACTTACCTATGTCAACAACCTGCTAAATGTAGAGCCTAATAATGATGGTGCCTTGTTTATTAAAGGTTTGGCATACGAAAAAATAGGGAACGAAGACTCCGTAGTGTATTATTACCTTAAATCAGCTGAGTTAAACCCCAAAAACGTAAAGCCGTGGAATAACCTCGGAGCATTGTATGTCAATAAGGCTAACTCAATTATTGAGCAAATGAATAAGTTGGGAAACTCGACTGAGGACACAAAAAAATACGAAGAATTAAAAGAGCAACGTAAAGAACTGTATCTAAAGGCTAAGCCCTATTTAGAAAAAGCCAATGAAATCGAGCCGGGCGATGCACAAATTACACGTACACTTAAGCAGATTCAGCTATATACGTCAGAATAATTCCAACAAATAGCTGCGCTATGGGAAACTTACAGCCTTTATCTGACCAGCAAAAACGCGAACTTTTCCGGATATTACAGACACGGTTTGAGGTAAATACAGATCGCCATAAAGGTATTGAATGGAAGAAAGTGCAAGCGAAGTTAGATACCTGCCATTCTGATAAAGCAATTGGAATCAGGAAGTTATTTTCACTTTATGAAATGGAACAAACAGGCGGAGAACCAGATGTTGTTGGGTATGATTCTAAATTAGATCAGTTTATATTCTATGATTGTTCTGCGGAAAGCCCGATAGGAAGAAGAAGTGTTTGTTACGACCGAGAAGCCTGGAAATCCAGAAAGGAACCTAAGCCGGTTACAAGTGCCTTAGATATGGCCACTGAAATGGGTGTTGAAATTTTGACAGAAACGCAGTATCGCAAATTGCAAACGCTTGGCAATTTTGATAGTAAAACTTCAAGTTGGATAAAAACACCACAAGAAATCAGAAAATTAGGCGGGGCTTTATTTGCAGATTTGCGATTTAATCATGTGTTTATCTATCATAACGGTGCGGAATCTTACTATGCTGCCAGAGGATTTCGCAGTTCACTGAGAATTTAACGACAAGAAGCCAATGGCTTTTATAAGCAGAAGTCGCTAATTATCTATTTAACATAATGTAAATTATAGCGTGTATGATACTACTCCTAATAAAGGCTCTTTAATTACTACAATTTCCCTATAAATCGTGCATAGTATGCTTCCACTTAATATTGCAGCCAATACTGGGGCGCTGGTAAGGCGAAACAACATTTCCTGAAAGAATACAATCTAATGCTTTCCGAATATCGCTTCCCGAAAGTGAAATATTGTTGCCTGGGCGGCTATCATCTAATTGTCCACGATAAGCAAGCCTCCTATCTTGAGTGAAAATATAAAAATCTGGAGTGCAAGCTGCATCATAAGCTTTGGCTACGTCCTGGCTTTCATCATATAAAAAGGGAAATGGGTATTTCAATCTTAAAGCGGCCTCCTTCATCTTCTCCGGTGAATCATCCGGGTAAGATTTTATGTCGTTAGAACTTATCGCTATAAAAGCTACCTTCTTTGGAATATACTCGTTAGCCAATTTAACAAGTTCACTATTTACATGCTTTACATAAGGGCAATGGTTACTTAAAAACATCACTACTATCGCTTTGACGTCTTGAAACTGATTGAGTGAAAATACCTTCCCTGATACAACATCAGGTAATGAAAATTCCGGAGCGGGGGTACCCAAAGCAATCATGTTGGATGGAGTGAGTGACATAACATTATATTTATATTAGCTGCCGACTTGGCAAAGCAAGATTGAAAACTGTGGGTGATAGCGGGCTCGAACCGCTGACCTCTACCTTGTCAAGGTAGCACTCTGAACCAACTGAGCTAATCACCCTTAAACTGCAAACATAAGAAGTCTATACAAGAAGATGAGAGTTTATGCATAAGTGGCATAATTATAAAAGCTTGGGGGCTTTTTCTGTTGGAATGAAACATTTCTGTATGATGACCGTAAACGTCAGCAAAATCAATTTTAAAGGAAACTAAATTTTCAAAAACATGAAAAAACTAACAATACTAACTCTTTTAGGCTCAACGCTTCTAATGAATTCCTGCAAGAAGGAAGTTGTAACGCCTACAAAATCACAGCAAGAGAGTTCTACTAACATGGTGGCCGGAAACACCTTAATGGTAGTTGACCAAAGCTTCACTGAATCTATGACAGTAATAGAAGCTTTAAATTCCGGGAGTTTAATTTATAAAACAGACCAATCTGAAGCGATACTCACTTGCGCTACAGTCACAAATGATACTGTTGCAATGCCACACGTTTATCATCTTGATTTTGGAACCGGTTGTGTAGGGGGTGATGGTTCTGTAAGAAGTGGTGTAATTGATATACAATACAACAGCAAACATTTAGCAGACCTTGGTTCTTATGCGAACATTACTTTTGTTAATTACAAGGTGGATAGTAATCAATATAATGGAACGCTTGATATTGTAAATGATGGCTTTAATGGAAATAGCAAACTCACGTTTTCTCTTGATATAAATGTGGACTACAAAAATGTGAACACGAATGCCGAGGTCACTACTACTGCTGCAATGGATATTGAATGGGCTTCGGGGTTTGGTACTTCTACTCGCGAAGATGATTTGCTCTCTATGACAGGAAATATCAACGGATTTGTGACAGGTACCAGTTCTGTTGTGAACATTAACATCATGGATCCTCTTATCAAAAGCCGCGCAGCAAGTTGTAATACCTACTTTATACAAGGCCAAATTAGGATAGTAGAGGCCGGAAATCCCGATACTTATCTAGATTACGGAACAGGAGAATGTGATGATAAAGCCATTGAAACAATAAATGGAAGTAGCCAAACAATTCAATTAGAAGGGTACTTTAAATAAACAACACTAAGCTTAATAATGACAATAGCAGTCCTCTTCAGGGCTGCTATTGTCTTTTGTTGAACAATCTTCATTTCAGCCACTCTTCACTAATGTAACCTTGGCATCTTCGCCTAAAATAGAGAGAAAACTTTTCCCCTCCTATTCCATGAGGGGTGCCCGAAGGGCGGGGTGGTTATTTTCCATTTCACACATCCTACTCCAAATCGTAAAAAGCCTAAACTAAAAAGGCATGAAGGGGCTTGAGTTAAAGGGCAGCCTCAAAATGACTAACCTCATTCTCCAGCAAAACCGGAACAATGAAATAGAAGTGGGTTAATTGCTATCGGAATTTCAACAATTCTATAAAATTAACCCTATCCGTGTAAATCAGCCGGTACCGGTTCGGGATCGGGTGTAGGAGGAAGGCTTTCTCCGAAAATACCCTTTGCTATGAGCAAGGCATTATGACGATTACCGAAGTGTGATTCAAGCAGCCGCTTGCGTTTCTCAATATCACTTTGCGGGAAGTCGCGGCTCATCAAGTCTGTAATAATCCTTTTGGTGGCGTTTGGGTTCTCTTCAATAATACAAAGGGGCTCCAGTCCGGTGTAGTTCACCATTTTGCCATTTACTACTACATAGCGCCCTCGGTATAGTGAGTTCAGCAACTTTAGCTTAATCCCTGTATGCTGAAAGGTATATAGCAAATTGATATGGGCATCGCAAATCAGTTGAGCCATTTTTTCAAAGGGTGGATTCTCAATCAACTCAATGTTTGGAATACTCTTAATTTCCTTTTTAAGTGATTTGAGCGGATTTTTACCGGCAAATACAAAGCGATAGGAAAGATCCTTCGCTATCTTTTTAGCAATAAACATTGCCGCCTGATTGTTCTCCACTACGCTTAGATTGCCGTGATACAAAATGAAATTTCCTCGTCCCGGCTTTGATGTTACTGCTTCATTACTGTGAAAAGCAGAGACATACGAAATGCTTTCGTAACTCTGGCGTAGATATTCAAAGTCGCTCTTGCTGATGGCAAAAATCTTGTCAACATATTTTAGTTCGTCTTCAAACTTCTTCAGCTTTTTAGCTTCGTAGTGGTAGTAATATTTAATCAGGTAATTGCTTTCTGATTCTTTGAGGTTGCGGTAGTAATCCCATTCTACATTGTGCATCCGCACCGCTTTTATCTTGTGGCGAAGGGCAGGGTGGTTCAAATAAAAGCAAGTGTGCAATCCTTCAAACAAAACCGGATAATTATCGGAAGAAAGATTACTAAGCATTTCATCACTTTTACGTGAACCTACAATGTAAGGAAGGCTGCTGTATATCGCCTGATAGAATTTTTTGCGCGGATAGTAGTGTACTTTTTCGCAAAGGCTCTCTAATTCTTTACTTTCATCACGCCCATAGTGAAAGCAGTGGAGATGCACTTTTATACCGAGTTCATGCAGTGCCTTTATTTTATAGAAAACATCAATCACCCCGCCATAATCGGGGGGATAAGGAACATTAAACGAAACGATATGGAGGTGCTTACCGGAGTAGATCATGATAAAGCGATAGTAACTTTTTTTCTTCTTCTTGCCAGTTAAATTTCATGGCGCTTTGGATACAGTTGCTTTGTAATTGCGAATAAAGTGAATTGTCTGTCAATAGACGCTGAACGGCTGCTTTTATTTCGTGTACAGAAGTGTTTTTTATAAGCAGTGCGACTTGATTTTCGTCATTTATTTTTTTGTATTCGGGGAAGTCAATACACACCTGCGGCACCCCTGCCTGTAGATAGTCGAAAAATTTATTGGCCAAAGAATGATAATAGTTTAGCCCCTTGTTTTCAAGTATATTAATCCCTATGTAAGCAGTTGCAGTAAGTTGCTTTAAAGGTTCAGGTTTCACATAACCCAAAAACTCTACTTTGGTTTGTAGATGTAGCTTGCTTGTCAGTTCGCGCAACTCTCCCGAAAGGTCTCCCTCCCCGACCATTTTGAGAGAGCAATCTATAGCCGTCATGGCTTCGATCAGCGGTTCCAAACCGCGACCTTCATTGAGTGCCCCTTGGTATAAAATAAAAGGGGACGAACTACGGTCTTTATTTTTCGACAGTTGCGCCAGCCGATAGGGTAAGTTCCTGATTACTTCAAACTTTCGATGATATTTCGCCTCAAATAAATCAGCTAAACCTTGCGAAACAGTATAGCACAAATCGAATCGAGGAACAAAAATACGCTCTACCCACTGCCACACTTTCTTAATTCTCTTCCGACTGACTACTTCCGGCACCTCTGTAAAATATTCGTGCGCATCATACACTAATTTTGCACTCTTCCATCTGCCGACATAAAAAGCCGGTGTAATAGTGTCAAGATCGACCGCACAGACAGCATCAAATCGGGTGAAGAGAAGATACCAGAAAAGACGGAGGTTGTATTCGAAATAAAACAACTTTCCCTTTTCGAACCAACCACTCAAGCGAGTTTGCTTAAATGGTTCTGTTTGTAGCGCAACGGAATAATGCCTTTTTCTGCCCACTAACTCAACCGTGTAGCCTCCGGCACACAAGCTGCGACAGATACGCTGCATTCGTTGGTCATACGTCAAGTCATTAGTTACAGTAAGAATGATTTTCTTGTTTATGGTATCCACCTGATGGCTCCCTCTTCTGTTCGTTCTATTTTACCGGCATCTAATAAATACTCCATGACGGTGTCTATATTTTCCAGTTTTATTTTTAGTTGTTGGCTCAACGCTTCGGAGGTTATCGCATTTGTCCTCAGCAAATCTCCCACCTCCTTCACAATGTTAGAAAATTCAGTGGGCTCTAACCCGGATTTTTTTCGAGCCACACACACATCACAAATGCCACAGTTACCGGTAGCCACTTCCCCAAAATAGCGAACTAACACAGTGGTGCGACAAGTATGATTTTCCGTCACATAGTTTTCTATCGCCTTGAGTCGCAGTTCATATTCCTTTCTCCGCGCGTTAATAAAATCTACGTTGAGCCTAAGTTCATCGCGTTTCCAGCGGGGCTGTAAAAAGATAATCTGCGGATTATTCTTTCGAGGGAGATAAATAAATATCCCGTGTTGGTCTAAAATGTGAAGTTGCTTCAAGACCTCCTCCATCGGTAGCTTTAATCGCGATGCGATGGTTGCTTCATCTATTGGCACATAATCTTCAAAAATACCTTCGGAGGTGCGCAGAATAAATTTAATGATAGGTTCGAGAGTTTTATTCTCCACCTGGAATTTGTAAAGTATGGATTTATCTGCTTTTACTTTAATCTGCGAACGGCTGTAAACGCCATCTGTCATATAAAGCATTTCTTGTTGTTCTAAAATTCTAAGGGCACTTAGCACCCGTATCGGGTTCCATTGGTGGGTGGCTGAAAAAGACCCGACTGCAAAGTCAAAACTTTCATTCATTCCGTGATGATAAGCGATGCGCAATTCACTACCCAATTGGTGGTAAACATCTTTAATGAAATCGAGAGGCGGATAGCTGTCGTTTAGTTTTTCTTTTAATGTCGGCAGGTCGGCTTTTCCGATTAATAGTACCGCATAAGCTTTTTTTTCGTCCCTTCCGGCACGCCCTGCTTCCTGAAAATAGGCCTCCGGGCTATCCGGTAAATCTAAATGCACTACCAAGCGTACATCGGGTTTGTCAATCCCCATTCCAAAAGCATTTGTGCAACAAATCACCCGCTTTTTGCCAGTCAACCAAATATCCTGTTTTCGCGAACGTTCATCGGGAGTTAAACCGGCATGATAATAATCGGATGTAATGCTGTGTTTGTTTAGATAATCAGAATATGATTTCGTGCGTTTTCGATTTCGCACATATACAATAGCACTGCCGGGAACTTTTGTCAATATATCAAGTAGCGACTGCTCTTTGTTGATGGTTTGCCGAACCACATAACTCAGGTTATGCCGAATAAAACTTCTGCGGAAAACATTTGAACGATGAAAAAGGAGTTTTGTCTGAATATCTTCTATTACCGAGTGTGTGGCTGTCGCGGTAAGTGCTATCACCGGTACTTTGGGTAATTGTTCGCGAACTTCAGCAATCTTCAGATAAGGCGGGCGAAAGTCATAGCCCCATTGTGAAATGCAATGAGCCTCATCCACAGCAAATAAATTGATTTTCATATTTTTCAGGCGAAGTCGAAAATCATCGGTTATTAATCGTTCCGGTGAAATGTATAAAAATTTGTAGTTGCCATAAGTGCAGTTGTCGAGCAGTGTTTCGATTTCCCGGTAACTGAGTCCGGAGAATACTGCTGCGGCTTTTATACCTTTTTTCTGAAGGTTAGCCACTTGATCTTTCATTAAAGCAATCAAAGGGGAAATAACCAAACACAATCCGTCCATTACTAAACCCGGCACCTGAAAGCAAATTGATTTTCCTCCGCCAGTAGGTAACAAGGCAAGTGTATCTTTGCCCGAAATTACAGAATGGATAATATCTTCCTGTAAGGGTCGGTATTTATCAAAACCCCAATATTGTTTCAGTATTTGGTGAATATCATGCACGGTGGTAAAAATAGAAAATCAGACAGGCTATAGTGGGTTCTTATGCAAGACTTGGTTTTGAGGATGGGGTAAGCCAAAGCAATCAATATTTTGCCGTTTATGGCAGGTGCTTCACCAGAAGTTTATGGAACAAAACTGCAGAGTCGGGGTACGTTATCTAATTTATGATTAGGAAATTACAATAGAGACCTTATTTTTGCGCCCTCAAATTTTATTCGGCCTATGCGGATATTTTTATTTGAATTCCGTAAAATTCAACCATAAACAATGAAACTCTCCAACTTTAATTTCAACCTACCCAAAGAATCTATTGCTATGTATCCGGCTAAAAACCGCGATGAAAGCAAATTGATGGTGATAGATCGCAAAACCAAAAAGATTGAGCACAAGAAGTTTTCAGATGTGCTGAAATACTTTGGCGAAGGGGATGTGCTCATTTTGAACAACACCAAAGTATTTCCAGCTCGTTTATATGGAACAAAAGAAAAAACAGGAGCTAAAATTGAAGTGTTCCTGCTTCGTGAGTTAAATGCCAAACAGTTTCTGTGGGACGTATTGGTAGATCCTGCTCGCAAAATTCGGGTAGGCAATAAACTTTACTTTGGAGCCAATGATGAACTGATTGCCGAAGTAGTAGATAATACCACTTCCCGCGGAAGAACCATCCGATTTCTGTATGATGGGGATCACGATAAATTCAAGAAGATATTATACGGCTTGGGGGAAACTCCACTTCCTAAATACATTAAGCGAAGTGTAGAGCCTTTAGATGCAGAACGTTTTCAAACGGTTTTTGCTCGGGAAGAGGGAGCGGTAGCTGCTCCTACTGCCGGGTTGCACTTTAGCCGTGAGCTATTGAAACGAATGGAAATAAAAGGGGTAGAATTGGCAGAGGTAACCCTGCATACCGGCTTGGGAACATTCCGCACTATTGATGTGGAAGATCTTTCGAAACACAAAATGGATGCCGAGGAAATTAACATTCCCGCCAGAGCAGTGAAGTTGGTGAATGAAGCCAAGGCTAATTCAAAGCGGGTTTGTGCTGTGGGCACTACTTCAATGCGGGCAATAGAGTCAGCTGTTTCTGCAGACGGTCACTTGAAGGCCTATAACGGCTGGACCAATCTCTTTATTCATCCTCCTCACGATTTCAGTATTGCCAACACAATGATTACTAATCTCCATCAACCTAAATCGAGTTTGATGATTATGGCTTGTGCTTTTGGCGGGTATGATTTGATGATGAAAGCGTATGAA
>CAZQYO010000040.1:0-13267 GCA_964597415.1 uncultured Chitinophaga sp. | reverse complement strand
TGTGCGCAAACAGCGCTACAGCACGCCCGCCCGTGGGAGAGTGATGTGCCCCAAGGTGGCGCAGTAAGGCGCCAAATATTTTAAATTTTCGGTTTTGGTGTTACCCTAGTATTTCTCGGCATAAAGGAAATTTTTGCAGAAGGGTTCATGCAGCCGATATTCAACACTCGCCTACGAGTTAGGTGCGCCAATGGGTTTGCTCATTTGCATCACAAAGCGGACAGTAAACTTAGCCGTTTAAAAAGTGTACCGGAGTTGAACGGTATAGTTTCGAAGCGGTTCGGGCTTGCCGGGTCGCAGGGAATACATTCGGTTAGTGACGTTCTTTATGATTAGCCCCAGCCGAAAGTGTTCATCGAACTTAATACCGGCTCTTACATCCATAAAGAAATCACCGTTGCTGTGTTTTATTAAATAATTATCGAGCGCATTAACATCGCCAAATATGAGGTTGGCAGCGGCTTTGAACAGCCCCGGCACTTTTTCGGGCGCACTTCCGTAGTTCAGGGTAGCGCCTACATAAACTTTCCAGTATGTGGCTTCAAAGTCCATGCGGAATAAATGACGGATGCGGTAGTACAACAACTTGGAGGTATCGGCATCGCTCAATCCGATTTTATGAAAGTTGTAGTAGAACATGTCTTTGAAAAATGTGCTTACCGGATAATTGCTATGGCCGGAGGAGTCGCGCTCAGATTTGCCGGGCCATGTATAGGTGTAGCCCGCTATTAGTTGTAAGCCCACCGGACCTATTTTGCCGTTTCCGGCTATGCTCAGTTCATAACCGGCAATACGCGCATTCTCTACATTCAAGGCTTTTAAGCCAAGTAATTTGCCCGAACCCGGAAATGGAAATTCGAGGCTATCGGGAAATATCTTTGTGCCGTTTCCATAGCGGTTGGGCCAGGTGCCCAATTCAAATTCGATAAAGTTTTGGTATTCCTGCCAGAAAAATGCCGCATCCACATAGGCGCTCCAATTACCTATTTTGAACCCTTGCTTGAAGCCCAGCTCCAAGCTCCATCCGGTTTCTGATTTGAGGGTGTCATTGGGGATGATGCGCAAGCCGCCTACAAATTCGTTGGCAATATATTTTTCGGCAATGGAAGGAATACGGTAACCCTGCCCCCAACTGAAGCGGAAAAAGGTGGCAGCGGCTGCCTGAATGTTCATCCCTGCCCGGAAAATGGGAATACCCAATAAAATTTTCTTATCGCCCGACCGCACATTCGGTTGCTGATTTCGCTTATAGGGGAAGCCGACCACAATATCAGTATCAATGGCGGAGATTTCGTAGCGAAAGCCTCCTTGCAGAGTGAGAATTTTATAGTTGAATTCTAATTGTCCATATACCGAAGCGGCAAAGTTCTTTCTTACCTCCGGATATAAGTTGCTTCTGGAAAATCCAACATTGAAGGGTATGCCGGCTGTAAACACAATCATTTTTTTCCAACGGTACTGATACTGATTATCCGACATCAGTTGGTGAGAAACCGCATCGGGCAGATCGCCTCCGGGTCTAAAAATATTCATGTACCGAAAGCTCGAGGTGATGCGGTGATCTTTTTTGGCGGTATAACTCACAAACGGGTCAATGGTGGTGCGCCAATAGCCATCGCCTGAGCCTACACCAAGAAAGAGAGAGTTAGCCGCCACATCTTTTGAAATAAAAAAACGGTTGCTCAACTCATTTTGCAAGCTCCCGTTTAATCCAAAATTAAGCCCGGCAATTTTGGGATGCAGGTAGCGCAGTTTAAATAGTACCTGCTCTCTGGTTTCATCTGACGATTGCAAGTAGCCATCGTTGCGCGTAATGTTAGCTGCTGCCACCACCTGCAATTGCTTGATGCGCTGCTGATAGTTAAAGTTTACATTGCCAAAAGCCGGAAGCGTGTTATCGCCCCACCATTTGTTGTATCCCTTTGGCGGATTGTCATATACTCCAAAATTTATTTCCACTTCGGTTTTCGGGTCAAAGTCCGTAGGCCATTCAGTCACCACGTTCACCACCCCGTTAAGCGCAGAGGAACCATAAACTACTGATGAAGCTCCTTTGATGACTTCTACCTGTTTCACATTTGCCAACGGCACCATTTTGCTTTGCCCTTCTCCGAGATCCGCACTCATCATAGAGAGGCCATCGCTTAATACTGCCGTGCGAGTACCCACTCCGTAAGAATAAGAGCTGCCTCCTCGAATGCTGATTTGCCCATCTTGCACCAATACCCCCGGAGTTTTGTTGACCACTTCGCCCAAGTCATTGGCATTGGTGTTCTTGATTTGGCTTTTGTTGACCACTTCGGTAGTTACGGTTTCTTTGGCTGAATTTTTTCGATACTGACTCACCGTTACCACCTGCGATATTTGAATGGCGGCAGGCTTCAACTGTATTTTCAAGTCTTGTGGTTCACCGGCTTTCACCACTAATTTTTCTTTGAAGTTTTTATACCCGATATAACTGACCGTTAAGTCATATTCCCCTTCGGGAACGGAGAAATGGAATTTTCCCGATACGTCTGTGAGCAGCCCTCTGCCTTTTTCAAATTTCACGGTAGCTCCCGCCAGCGGTTCAGCACTTTCGTTATCCAAAACGGTACCGCGTATTTCGGTGGTTTGGGCGTTTAATAAAACAATAGTAAAGAGGAGGGAAGCGAGCGTAAAAATTTTTTGCTTCATTCGGTCAATTAGGGTTAGGAAATTTTCCGGCAAGTCAGAAAATGCCTGCCGGGGGCACTCCGTGAATTGCTTTATCAGTTCGGAAATTAAAATTTTGCCAATAAAAGAAATCTCTTGAATGGGCACAAGACACATATTTTTATTTAGAAAGTAAAGGGGCCGTGAAAGAAATGAAAAACCGAAAGAGAATAGAGGGTCGGTTCTCTATCCGTGGTTATCATCCAACTGTTTCGCCTATTGGGCATTTCATCAACATCTAATGCGCAGTTTAAAGATTTATTTTTGTGGCATGAAGAAGTTGAATTTCTATAGCGGGCCGGCCATATTGCCCGAAGAAGTATTACAAGAAGCACAGGAAGCTATACACGATTTTATGGGGACGGGACTGAGCGTGCTGGAGATTTCTCACCGCAGCAAAGAGTTTGTAAAGGTGATGGAAGAAGCGCGCCAATTAGTGAAAGAGCTATTGCATTTAAACAGCCACCGCGAAGTAATTTTTATGCACGGTGGGGCGCTTTCGCAGTTTCATTTAGTGCCTATGAATTTGCTGAATGAGAATGAAACTGCCTCCTATTTTGATACCGGAACATGGGCACATGGGGCTTTAGAAGAGGCCAAACTTTTCGGCAAGGTGCATATCGCTTGCAGCTCGAAGGACAAAAACTATTCGTATATCCCCCGCCAATATTCGGTAGCCCCAAATTCAAAATACCGGCACATCACTTCTAACAATACCATTTACGGCACGCAGTTTTCTACTCCGGCTATCGCGGCCCTTTCATCGCCAACAAGCCCTTTAGTGTGCGACATGAGTTCCGATATTTTCTCCCGCCAATTAGACTTTAATCAATTCGATTTGATTTATGCCGGGGCGCAAAAAAACATGGGGCCGGCAGGCACTACCCTGCTCATTGTAAACAAGGAAATTCTCGGTGCGGTTTCCCGCCCCATTCCGCGAATGTTAGATTACCGCCAGCATATCGCAAAAGACAGTATGCTCAATACCCCTTCTGTGTTTTCCGTTTATGTTTCCTATCTCACGCTGCAATGGATAAAAAAATGCGGATTGGCAAAGTTGGAAGAGCAGAATAACCGCAAGGCGGCAAAACTGTATGCTGCGATAGATTCCTCCGAAATTTTTAAAGGCACGGTTGAAATTGATAGCCGCTCTAAAATGAATGTGTGCTTTGTAATGAACCCCGATATAGCCGAGCCGCAAAGAACAAAACTTGAAAGTGAGTTTTTGCAGTTTGCCAAAAACCAAAACATAGTGGGTATTCAAGGTCACCGCTCGGTAGGTGGTTTTCGCGCCTCTATCTACAATGCTATGCCGGAAAGTGGCGTAGATGGCTTGATAGAGGTCATCAGAGAGTTTGAACGGAGCGTATAGGGCTTTGTGCAACCGAGATTATTTTCACTGCGGCTTATCGTTTAGCCAGTTTTCTGCCATAGAAGTATTCAGCAGAAAGTAGTTGGTTTCATATTCCACTACTGAATCGTTTACAAAATATATTCGGGGAAATGCTCCCCTCGTCAATTCGATAAACTCCTCTTCATTATTGAGTAAGACATGAGGAATTTCTTTTGACTTGGTATCATTAAAGAAATCGGACATCACCTCCGGGTTGTTGTAAATGATAAAGAGGATGGGCAAGGAAGGATCATGTCGTTTCATAACAGCCATTTTTTTTGCTGCTACCCGGCAATGCGGACAGGTGGGGGAGAAGATTCCAAAGATGCGTTTCCCCTTTCGGAGGTCCGGATGATGTGCCGTATTATCAGAGGTATCTTTTATCCAATCCATATTCAGCACAAAGGAATGATACTCACTTATAGGCTCGGCAGAAAAAGGATTGCCCATACGGTTCAGCAGAAAAGGTGAGATGGCTAAGAGGATGGCTATCACAATAGCGATAAGTGTTTTAAACCTAAACTCGAAGACAGGTGCCCAGAGGTAAATCGTCCCTAACAGAAGAAGCAATACGAGGTTTTTTAGAATCCCCTCTAATGGCGACATCACGAGCATCTGACCAAAGCAGCCGCAATTGCCGGTGTTGCCGTATGCCTTGATAACAAACAACAAGTAAATAGTAAATACACTCAAAATAATTGCCGCTAAGGGGATGGTAAACTTCCTGAGCCGAAACAGAAACAAAAGCAGGAAGCCTACAATAAATTCCATTCCGATAAAAAGCCGCGCGACAATGGGTGCACTTTGCCAGTTGGTGATGCCTATATCTGTCAATGAAATTTCAAATGGCTCAATAGGAGCCAACTTAGAAAAAGCAGAAAACACAAAAACTCCTCCACAGATAATCGCAAACACGACACCAACTGTTTTTTTTACTGCTGTAGAGGTCATAAAAATAAATCTGCTAAGCCACTTTCTCCTTCTGCTTTACAAATTGCATATCATACAGTCGTTTGTAGTACCCGTTCAAAGCGAGGAGTTGTTTGTGCGAACCTAATTCTTTTAATTCTCCTTTGTCCAGTACCATTATTTTATCGGCATGGCGAATGGTGCTAAGGCGGTGAGCTATAACGATGGAAGTTCGATCTTTTACTAAGGTTTCAATAGCGTGTTGAATCAGTGCCTCGCTCTCACTGTCAATAGAAGATGTTGCCTCATCTAAAACTAATATCTGTGGGTTATAAACTAAAGCGCGCACAAATGAAATCAACTGTCGCTGACCCATAGAGAGGGTGGCCCCGCGCTCCATCACCGGATAATCATAGCCTCCGGGAAGTTTTGAAATAAAGTGATGTGCCCCTACTAATTCGGCTGCCCACTTTACTTGTTCGCGCGAAATTTGATCATTCCTCAGCGTAATGTTTTCGTACACTGTGCCCGCAAATAGAAATACATCTTGCAGCACCACCCCCATTTTAGAGCGGAGGGCATGAAGCCGGTAATCTTTTATATCCGTACCATCAATTTTGATGTGCCCTTTCTGAATATCATAAAAGCGGCTGAGGATAGAAATAGTAGAAGTTTTACCCGAACCGGTAGCCCCTACAATAGCGAGGGTTTCTCCCGCATCAATCTGAAATGAAATGTCTTTTAAAATCCAGTCCTGATGATTATAAGCGAAGGAAACATTTTCAAAAGCAATTTTCCCCTTCACTGTGGCAGGGGCAAAGGTTCCGGTATCGGGAATGGTTTCATCGCGATCTAAGAGTTTAAACACCCGCTCTGCGGCTATGATCCCTCGTTGAATCACATTTACCTTATCGGCTATAAAACGCAAAGGGCGAAACAACATGCTAATAAGCAACAAGAAGCCCGAAATAATCCCCACGCCCTTTACATCTAAAGGGTTTTGATTAAAAATGGCTCCGCCCAGTATCTGGTTGCTGGCCATCCACACCATCATTCCAATCGCTACGGCCATACAAATTTCCACAGCCGGAAAAAACAGCGAGTAATACCAGATACCACGGATATTTGCATCGCGTAAGGCTCCGTTTATCTCCTCAAATTTCTTTTTCTCTTTTGCCTCTACGTTAAAAATCTGAACGATACGCATTCCGGTAATCCGCTCTTGCAGAAATGTGTTCAGCCGGGCAATTTGTGTGCGCTCTTCCTGAAATGCCTTTTTAACCCCATTCTGAAACCATCTGGTAAACCAAAGTAAAACCGGCAGTATGGCTATACTCGCCAGCCCCACTTGCCAGTTCACATAAAGCATAGAAGCAAGAATTACTACAATGGTAAAAATATCGGCCAATATGCTGATCAGTCCTTCGCTAAAGGTGTCGTTAATTGCTTCAATATCGGTAATGGTTCGGGTAGTAGAAATACCAATAGGGGTAGTATCGAAATACTTGAGACGGGAATAAATCACATGCCCATATACTCTCAGGCGCAAATCTTTTACAATGCTTTGACCCAACCACGCGGTGGTGTAATTAAAGGTATAGCGCAACACTCCTTCTACAATCAGTATCACTACCATCCAGATAGACATTAACTTCAAGCCCTCATAATTGAATGACTGAGAGGTGATATAATGATCGGTCGCGTAGATAATAATCAGCGGCCTGCCTATAGACAGAATAGCGAGTATAACGGAAAGAAGAATGGCTGCCGCAAAGACCACCCGGTAGGGAATGGCTAAACGAATGATTCGTTTCAGTAAGGTAAAATCAAGAAAAGATTGTTTGCTCGCTGCAGACATGGGAAGGACAAAAGTAATAACCTAATTGAATCTGTGTTGAAACACTAATTAAAGATAAGGGTACTTCACCTTTGAAAGAAACAAACCATTGGGCGGTGCCAGATAATGTACTCGAAAGTCTTTTTGGGCAATTACGGTTTCCTTAAACTCGTCTAACGAAATTCTTCCTTTTCCAATCATCAGAATGGTGCCGACAATCTTGCGCACCATGCCTCGCAGAAACCGGTTAGAGCTAATGGTAAATCGAACGGCTTCACCGCTGGTCCACTTATTTTGAAGCGGGCCGTATATCTGCTGTTCGTCATAGGGCTTCAGAATTAAATGTTGAGAAGGCAGTGTTTCCCATTGCACCTTTTTGAGGTAGCAGATATTTGTTTTAAAGTCCACACTGGGGAGGCAAAGCGAAGAGAAGTCCTGAATGGTTTTTATAAACTCAGCCGCTTCTATCATTGGCTCCCAGTTAATCCGGTAAAAACCCTGATAGAAAGAATACTTTTTGAGAAAAGGTGTTTTATCGAAATGGATAAAGTACTCGTAAGTTCTTTCTGTGGCATCAAAACGCGCATGTGCCTTTTCGGCTACGGGAATAATGCGGAAGATAGAAATGTCATCGGGCAACACACAGTTTAACCGAAACAGAAAGTCGGGAATATCCGCTATCTCTTTTTCGGTTACAAAGTGCATATAGAAATCTTTGGCGTGCACTCCCGTATCGGTTCGGCCACAGCCCATTGATCGGATTTCGTTCCGCAACAATTTAAAGAGAGCTTCATTGATGGTTTGCTGCACGGTTGGCGCATTAGCCTGTACCTGCCAGCCGCAGTAATTGGTACCATCATAAGACAGGTGAAGAAAGTAGCGCATATTTAAAATTGGAGAATGTAAATATGAGAAAATCAGAAAACGAACAACCTATTCTTGCGGATTGCTTTCTAATTGCCAAAAAAGAAACTCATTCCCCACGCCTCAACGTTTATTAGATGTGTGTCTTTCTAAAAAGGAATATCTATCGGATAAAATGGAAAGAAACCTCCGGATATAGCAGTTTTCAAACTTTTAGTTTTCTTTAGCCATCTATGCGTGGTCACAAATGATTAATCCCCCTACAGTTACAGTACTAATGCCGGTATATAATGGCGCGAAATATTTAAGCGAAGCCATTGAGAGCATCCTTTCCCAATCTTTCACCGATTTTGAACTATTAATTATTAATGACGGCTCTACCGATAATAGTAAAGCTATCATTCAGTCCTACAGTGACCCGAGGATAGTGTATGTAGAAAACCCAACGAACCTAAAACTGATAGCCACCCTCAACAAAGGATTACAAATCGCCAAAGGCAAATACATTGTGCGAATGGATGCGGATGATATTTCTCTTCCTACCCGAATTGAAAGGCAAGTCCTTTTTATGGAAAAGGAGCCGGACATTGGGGTGGCGGGAACTTGGGTTATTGCTATAGACTCAGAAGAGTATCCTGTAAAATACGAGTCCGATTCTGACAACATAAAAATTCGCATGTTGTTGTCGTGCCACTTAAATCACCCTTCAACCATTATCCGAACAGCCATTATTAAACAATTCCATTTGGAGTACCCTACCGCCCATATACACGCAGAAGACTACGCCTTATGGCTCAAAGTGCTCGAGGTAAGTAAAATAGGAATGATTGAAGAGTATTTGCTCAAATACAGAGTTCATAATGACAAAATAGGCACTCTGCACTATGACACTCAATGGCAACAATCCTTTGAACTCAGGCGCCAACAATTGGCAAAACTAACCCCCGTTTCCAATGAAGAATTTAGGCTCTTTAATTCTTTCATATACCACACCACCCCGGAGCATTTTGTATATCCTGAACCAAGCACTTTTAGAAATGCCAATGAATTTCTGATTTTGGGAGCTTTCTTAAAAAGAGTGATTGCAGCAAATGAACGGTTGGGTATTTATAACCCTCAAAAATTCAGTTCCTTCCTGTCGGAAAAATGGAAATATTTCTGCTTAGGCCACACCTCCTCCGGAATCAAAGTGTATCAATCGTTTTTCAAGTATAGTTTTCAAGAGTATAGCCCTATTCCTCCACTTACCCGATGTTTATTTTTTCTTAAAGCCTGCTTTAAAGTATCCCCAATTAGAAAATTGGCTGCCGTGGAATAGAAGGGAAAGAACAGAAACACAAATGAATAAAGAAGGATACCGAATGATCTGAAACATTGACCAAATAGAAGCTTTCTTTGGAAGTACCGAGAATGGCTTTCTCTTTAACCGCTGATCGCTTAATGAAAACAGTTTCCATATTAATGCCGGCTTTTAATGCTTCCAAGTTTATTGAAAAGGCTATCCAAAGCATTTTAAACCAAACCTATAGCGACATCGAGTTATTGATTGCGGACGACCAATCCACCGATGATACGCTCGCCATCATAGAGCGATATGCCAAAAGCGACAAAAGGATTAGTGTGTTTAGCAATAAGCAGAACTTGGGTTATTTGCAAACATGGAACCTGCTAATAGGCCGGGCGAAGGGGGAGTATATCACCTTTCAGGATGCAGATGATTTTGCAGCACCTACACGAATTGAAAAGTTAGTAAATGCCTTTAAAGAAGACCCGGCACTTGGGGTCGTTGGATCCAATATCTATTGGATAGACATTCATAACACCATCACTAAATCTTCTGATTTTAAACTGGCGCATAGCGATATAGTTGCTGCCATGCCCGACAGCTATGAATTTATCGGCTCTGCCTTGATGATAAAAAGAGAAGCCTATCAATCAGTAGGGGGCTATCATCCATTTTTTGACAGAATAGGGTCTGAAGATCACTATTGGCTGTATCTCCTCACCGAAAAGTATAAAATGGCCAATGTTGCCGAACCACTTTATTATTACCGATTTAATCCCCATTCGGTAATGGGAGATATTTCTGATAGACCGGAAAAGAATTTTTCTTCAGAAATAGTGGCCCTGCTGATTCATCAGCGAAGACAAACGGGAACTGATGACTTGAACAGCGGGAACGAGAAAAAGCTGCAACAGTTGCTCGAGAACAGATGCGCTCCGTTTAGGGAGAAATCATATTATTATTGGTATGTTGCCAAGAGAAGATTTTACGAAGGCCATAAGTGGATGGCCATAAAAATTCTTTTGAGAGCCATCTTGACGGCTCCGACAAAAATTTCTTACTACAGGGATCTTCTGTATTATATCAGAAATATTTAGCGGCAATTCATATCCGGCACAAAGGCAGTTCTTCCCTTGTTCTGTTAGTCAATTCTTCTACACTTAATTTACCTCCCCAACTTTCCGAATCGTTCGGATTTGATATTTTAGCGACCCTATGAAAGTACTTATACTGGCGGGTGGCTACGGTAGCAGATTAGGACACATTACCGAAACCATTCCTAAACCCATGGTGGAGGTAGGCGGAAAACCCATTTTGTGGCATATCATGAAATATTACTCCGGTTTTGGCCTGAATGACTTTATTGTGCTATTAGGTTACAAAGCGCAGGTTATCAAACAATACTTTTTCAATTACCACCTCACCAATGATTTTACTATTCAGTTGGACGAAAACAAGTTTCAGCAGTTGGGCAAAAAATCAGAAGAAAACTGGACCGTTACCCTGTTAGATACCGGAGTTGAAAACCTGAAAGGTTCCAGAATAAAACAAGCAGAACAGGTATTAGGCGAAGGGGATCATTTATTGACCTATGGCGATGGGCTATGCGATGTGGACATTACTAAAACTATTGCCTTTCATAAAACGCACGGCAAATTAGTCACCATCACCGGGGTGCGTCCGCCCAGCCGTTTTGGCGAATTGAATGTAAAAGGCAATCAAGTCCTTTCTTTCGAGGAAAAACCTCAAGTGGCTACGGGCCTTATCAATGGAGGGTATATGGTTATTAATCAGAAATTGCTCAGTCATTTGAATCGCGATGTGAATTGTGATTTTGAATTTGGCGTGTTAGAAAAATTGGCCCCCATGGGGGAAATAATGGTGTACAAACACGATGGCAATTGGGAATGTGTAGATACGGAACGCGATTTGACGCACTTAAATAAAATATGGAACGGCAATAAAGCCTTCTGGAAAAACTGGTAAATACGAATGAATAAAAAAATAATTGTAACCGGTTGCAACGGTTTCATCGGGCCGCTTTTAATTAATCTTTTACTTGAAAAAGGGTATGAAGTATTAGGCATTGACATTAACTACTTCGATGAGAGCTGTAATTTCTATGCACCGGATTACAAAAATATTACCGTACTGAAAAAAGACATGCGGAATATTGAAGCCAAAGATCTGGAAGGAGCCTATGCCATCTGTCATTTAGCCGCTTTAAGCAATGACCCAATGGGCGAATTAGACGAACAACTTACGTTCGACATCAACCACCTGGCATCTGTCCGTATAGCGAAACTGGCAAAAGAAGTGGGCGTGAAAAAGTTTATATATTCCTCCTCTTGTAGTTCGTATGGTGTAGCGGGCGATGAAGCGATAGACGAAACAGCAGCATTGAATCCGGTAACGGCTTATGCTAAATCAAAAGTATTTAGCGAACGCGATATTATGCCCTTAGGAGACGAAAATTTTTGCGTCACTTTTCTCCGCAACGCAACGGCTTATGGCATATCGCCAAAACTCCGCGTAGATTTAGTAGTGAACAATTTAGTAGGCTGGGCAGTGACCCAAAAAAAAATTAAAATCATGAGTGATGGTTCTCCGTGGAGGCCATTAGTACATGCCGAAGATATTGGTCGAGCCTTTGTTGCAATGGTAGAAGCAGATGCCTCCATTATCAATAAGCAAGCCTATAACGTAGGGGCCAATTCCGAAAATTACCGGGTAAGAGAAGTAGCCGCTTTAGTTAAAGAAGTAATGCCCGATTGTGAAGTGGTTATTACCGGAGAGCACGGGGGAGACTCGAGAACCTACCGCGTAAATTTTGATAAAATATATCGGGACGTTCCCGGCTTTCAACCCAAGTGGACATTAAAGGAGGGCATCAGGGATATTTACGAAAAATATTCTGCCTTGGGCTTATCTTCCAATGACTTTGATTCCAAGAAATATATTCGCTTGAAGCAGCTACTCTACTTGATAGACACCCATGCCGTGGATAGTAAATTAAATGTAAAAGGCTAAAAAAATCTTACCATGATAGATGGCGTAAGGATAACACCACTCCGAAAAATTTGTGACGAAAGAGGCATGATTATGCACATGCTTCGAAGCGATGCCCCTCATTTTGAAAAATTTGGCGAAATCTATTTTGCTACCGCTTATCCGGGAGTTATAAAAGGATGGCATGCACATACCGAGCAAGTGCAGAACTATTGTGTGATACAAGGCATGATAAAATTGGTGATGTATGATGATCGTGCGGAGTCGCCTACTTACAAAGAGTTGAATGAGATTTTTATGGGAGAAAATAATTATTGCTTAGTACGAATTCCTACCGGTGTAATTAACGGCTGGAAATGTATCGGTGATAAAACAGCGCTGCTCGCCAATTGCAGCACACAAGCCAACAAAGATGGCGAAATGTTGCGCTACCCACCCTTTGGTGACAAGGTTCCCTACAAGTGGGATATAGTAATGAAATAAGTGACACGCATGGTGAATGATGTAGTAATAATTGGCAGTGGCATCGTGGGATTGGCTACAGCATTAAAGTTGAAAGAAGCAGACTCCTCGTTGAGTATTACCGTTGTAGAGAAGGAATCAAGTTTTGCAAAGCATCAGACCGGGCATAATAGTGGCGTGATTCATTCCGGCATTTATTACAAACCGGGCAGCTTACGTGCCACCAATTGCAAACGTGGTTACGATATGCTATTACAGTATTTGAAATCAGAAAATATACCCCATGATGTTTGCGGAAAAATAATTGTAGCCACTAACGAAGATGAAATTGTGCGGTTAAATGCCATTTATGAAAGAGGCATTGAAAACGGTTTGCAAGGGTTAGAGATATTAGATGCAGAAGGAATCAAAAAAAGAGAGCCGCATGTCAGGGGCCTTAAAGCCATTTTTGTTCCTCAATCAGGCATTGTGGACTATACGCAAGTTTCAAAAAGTTATTACGAAAAATTTCTGCAAGCAGGGGGAATAGTAGATTTTAATACAAAAGTTATTCGCCTGCATACCTCCACTGCTCAAACAGAGGTAATCACAGATAAGCAAAGTTATTTTGCCAAGTTAGTGATTAACTGTGCCGGTCTCTATTCCGACAAAGTAGCAAGTACAGCGGTAAAAAAACTTTCCGCCCGCATAGTTCCTTTTCGCGGAGAATATTACGAACTCCAAAAGGAAAAAGAATACTTGGTTAAAAATCTTGTTTACCCAGTTCCTGACCCCAATTTCCCTTTCCTTAGAGTTCATTTTACAAGGTTTATAT
>CAZQYO010000039.1:0-13582 GCA_964597415.1 uncultured Chitinophaga sp. | reverse complement strand
GAGGGAACGACAGTGAATTTGAGAAGTTTAGAAGTTGGAGGTCAGAAGATTTATAACATTCAAGCATCTATATCCCATACCTTAGATGCACCACTTTTGTTTGGACAAACTGCATTACAACGATTTGGTAAATTCTCGATTGACTATGCTTCCAATAAATTGATTCTTGGAAACACAGGAACAAGTAATTCGACTGCAACCAAAGAAAACTTACCTCCAAGTTTGCTTGCTAATGAAATAAATGAAAATGATTATGGTGGCATTCTCTACGGAGAAAAGAGGGATAACATTTCAGTAAACGGAAAAAAGGTAGATTTTACTCTTGATAAAACCACTCTAATCAAGAACGCTTTTACAACCAGTTTGAATAATCTAAATATGGGGGCTATTAAACTGGATAAAGTCGTTTACATTTTTGATGAACAAAATGTATTTTATGCTGTTTTTCTTCAAGGTTCTTTTAAGCAAGCGGAATTGATGAAATCAATTTTAAACACAAAGTTTGGGGACTACGACCATGAAAATAGCTACGACAATATTCATATTACCCAGTGGGTATTCAAAGGTCTTACAATTACCATGAAAGTGATAGATGATTTGCGTTTTGAAATACGGACAGAGAATTTTAAGGGATGAAAGGCGGGCTGTTCGGGGCAGCGATTGTAGTGGAAATCCTTTTTTGTGCACCCCTCCTAACCTCCCCAAAAGGGAGGAACTGGATGCACAAAAAAGATTGGAACGGAAAGCGCGGTGATGAAATTTTTTCGATTGAAAATTAAACAGAGTAAAAATTTCAGCAGCCCCCAAAATGAATTTTAAAATGAACAAAAAGTTTTTGTGCAATACGAAGAAGTAGCAACAACCGAAGACGGTAATCTTGTTATCAATGTTGGGCCGCAGCACCCGGCAACGCATGGGGTGATGCATTTGGTGATTACGCTGAATGGCGAAACGATTGTGAAGGTGGAGCCACACTTGGGATATATCCATCGCAGTATTGAGAAGATGTGTGAGAGTTTGAGTTACCGGCAGTTTATTTACAGCACGAGCCGGATGGATTATCTGAGTTCGCATATTAATAATCACGGTTGTGCGTTGGCGGTGGAGAAGGGTTTGCAGGTTGAGGTGCCGGAGCGCGCGAAGGTGATTCGTATTTTAATGGACGAGCTGACGCGCATTGCCAGCCATGTGTTGTGGTGGGGCGCGATGGCGATGGATGTGGGCGCGCTGACTCCGTTTTTCCATGCGTTTCGCGAACGGGAGATGATAAATGATATTATGGAGGAAACCTGCGGTGCGCGACTGACGATGAATTACATGGTGCCGGGCGGGGTGATGTTTGATTTGCATCCGAATTTTGTGAAAAAGGTGAAGGAGTTTGTGGCATTCTTCAGAACGAAGATGGATGAGTATGATACGCTGGTAACTTACAATGTGATTTTTCAGGAGCGGATGAAAAATGTAGGGGTGATTTCGGCAGCCGATGCGATTTCGTTTGGCTGCTCCGGACCGGTGTTGCGTGCTTGCGGGATGAAGTGCGACATCCGCAAACTGTCGCCTTATGATGGTTACGACAAAGTGAATTTTAAAGAGCCGCTGGAAACTGCTGGCGATAGTTATGCGCGTTATTTAGTGCGCATGCGCGAGTTGCGCGAGTCGCTTTCGATTATTGACCAATTGATTGATAATATACCGGAGGGAGAATTTCAGGCGAAGACGAAAGCAGTGTTGAAATTGCCGAAGGGAGAATTTTACAGTCGCGTGGAAACTGCGCGCGGTGAGTTTGGGGTTTATATAATTAGTGAAGGAGGATTGACTCCTTACAGAATACATTTCCGCAGTCCGGGTTTTGCGAATCTTTCTTGTTTGAATCAGATTGCGTGCGGACAGAAGATTGGTGATTTAGTAGCGATGATGGGAACGCTGGACTTGGTAATACCGGATATAGATAGATAGAATGCGGATTTTGGAATGCGGAATGAAATGCAAAATGCAAATACAATTTCAGTAAGTTTGATAAAATATACTTTATGAACGAGATAATTTTTTTAGTGGAAGAAGCCGGTGAAGGTGGCTACACGGCAAAGGCGCTGGGTGAAAGCATTATCACGCAATCGGAAACGATTGAAGAATTGAAGGTGATGATAAAAGATGCGGTGAAGTGTCACTTTGATTTGAACAAATTGCCGAAGATGATTCGATTGCACTTTGTAAAAGAGGAAGTGTTTGCAGTATGAAGATTCCGAGAGATTTGTCGGGAAGTAGTTTGGTGAGATTGTTGAAGCAGTATGGTTACGAACCTACGCGACAAACCGGAAGTCATATACGATTAACCACAAACAAAAACGGAGAACATCATATTACTATTCCCAATCATTCGCCCATAAAAATCGGAACCTTGTCGGCAATTCTTTCAGATGTTGCAGAGCATTTCGGGAAAACAAAAGATGAAGTGATGAAAGAATTGTTTGGATAATGGGAGCGCTGGATTTGGTAATACCGGATATAGATAGAAGATAAGAATTGCGGATTGCGAATTTGAGGTTGCGAATTGAAAAGGCAAAGAGCAAAATGAATTCTCAAGAATTAAAAGTTAGAACAAAGCAGTTTGCTTTGCGAATTATTAGAATGGTAAGAAGTTTACAGAAGACGAGGGAAGCGGATGTGATAGGAAAGCAGTTGTTGAGATGTGGGACTTCGGTGGCGGCAAATTATAGAGCCGCATGTAGAGCAAGGTCACAAGCGGATTTTATTTCGAAGGTGACAATAGTTGAGGAGGAAAGTGATGAATCGGCATTTTGGATGGAATTAATTATTGATGCAGAAATTTTGAAAAAGAATTTGGTGGAAGATTTATTAAAAGAAGCAAATTAATTGACTGCAATTTTTACGGCAAGCGGCAAAACTGCATGCACGAATAAAAATCCGCAATCGAAAATTTGCAATTTGTAATGATCAGTATCGAACACATATCGCAATCTCTTCACAAAACACTTTCAGCTTCACTGAATTCAACTTTGGTGTTGCTGATAGAAATGGCAATTGCCGGTGTCCTTGTTATCAGTTTGTTTGCAGTGCTTGGTTTGGTGTTGGTGTTTATGGAAAGAAAAGTTTCTGCTTATATGCAGATTCGCCTAGGCCCGAACAGAGTGGGCTATAAAGGTTTCGCGCAAACAGCGGCAGATACGTTGAAGTTGTTGTTTAAAGAGGGACTCACTCCCGATGGTGCCGATAAGTTTTTGTTCAACCTCGCGCCATTGTTGGTGATAATTGTCGCCATGTTGATTATGGCTCCTATTGCTTTCACCAAGGGCTTCCAGTTGTGGGATATCAATATCGGTGTGCTATATGTAAGCGCGGTGAGTAGTGTGAGTGTCATCGGGATTTTAATGGCCGGATGGGCAAGCAACAACAAATATTCTCTGCTGGGGGCTATGCGCAGTGGTGCGCAAATTGTGAGTTACGAATTGAGTGCCGGGCTTTCGATTATTACGATAGTTATCTTAGTGGGAAGTTTGAGTATTAACGACATCATTGCCTCGCAACAAAACGGCTGGTGGATATTTAAAGCGCACATTCCTGCTGTCATTTCATTCGTCATTTTCATTATTGCTGTTACTGCCGAAACCAACCGGGCACCTTTTGATTTGGCAGAAGCTGAAAGTGAACTCACAGCAGGTTTTCACACTGAATATTCAGGAATGAAATTCGCCTTGTTCTTTCTGGCAGAATATGTAAACATTTTTGTGGTGTGCGCTATCGGTGCCACGCTGTTTTTAGGCGGCTGGATGCCATTTCACATTGGCAGTTGGGAAGCGTTTAATCATATCATGGACTTTATCCCGGGTATTGTCTGGTTCTTTGGTAAAGTATTTTTTCTGATATTTTTAATCATGTGGTTCCGCTGGACGTTTCCGCGCTTGCGTGTTGACCAGTTGCTGAATTTAGAGTGGAAGTATTTATTGCCGATTGCGATGTTTAATTTGTTATTAACGACAGTCATTGCAATTTTTGGTTGGCATTTTTGAGTTTGTAGTTTAAAGTTTAAAGTTCCGAGTTGAATACAAATACAGGTTATGGCAACTGTAAAACGATTTGAAGAGTTAGAAGTGTGGAAGAAGTCGAGAGTTCTTTCGAAAGATGTTTTTGAAATTATCACCACCGGAAAATTGGCGACCGATTATAGATTGCGCGACCAGATGAACGGTTCAAGCGGTTCGATAATGGATAACATTGCTGAAGGATTTGAAAGAGGAAGTAAACTTGAGTTTATCAATTTCCTTTCGTTTTCAAAAGGTTCAGCAGGCGAGTTGCGTTCTCAGTTGTATCGCGCTTTGGATAGAAAATATATTACGCAGGAAAAATTTGATGAGTTGTTTGGCAAGGCGGAAGAGATAAGTAAAATGAATGGTGGCTTAATTGATTACTTAAATAAATCGTTGTTGAAAGGAAATAAATTTAAAGACAGAGTGAAGTAGTTCAACTTTGAACTTTAAACTACAAACTCGAAACTAAAAATGTTCATAACAGATTACATAAAGACCGTTTACAACGCTTGTGCCTCATTACTGAAAGGTATGCGGCTGACCGGTTACTATTTCTTTAATCACAAAGAGATAATTACCCAGCAATATCCGGAGGTGAAGCAAGACTTACCCGAACGCTTTCGCGGGGAAGTAGTGTTGATTCACGATGAGAAAAACGAACACCGCTGCACGGGCTGTACGGCTTGCGAATTGGCTTGCCCGAATGCCTCCATCAAGATTGTGACAAAGATGGAAGTGCAACCGGATGGGAAAAAGAAAAAGGCGCTTGACACCTTTGTTTACCATCTCGAATTATGCACCATGTGTAATTTATGTATTGTGGCTTGTCCGACCGATGCGATTAAAATGGCGCAGACATTTGAACACAGCGTGTTTGACAGAAATCAACTGACGAAGAAGTTGAACGCACCGGGGTCGAAGTTGATGGAAGGGGTGGAATAATTCACTAACACAAAGGCGCAAAGAAATTTGTGTAAATAATAAGAATGGCATTTAGCAATATCATATTCTATCTACTCTGCACGATGATACTCGGTTGCGGATTGCTGGCCGTTACGAGTCTTCAAATTTTTCGCAGTGCGATTTATTTATTGTTCAGTATGATTGGTATTGCGGGTTTGTATTTCTGGTTACAGTTTGAATTTATTGCTGCGGTGCAGATTGTGGTTTACGTAGGAGGCATCGTGGTGCTGATTATCTTCTCTATTTTTCTGACGCACCGCGTAGGCAGCGATTTGCCTGAACCGACTTACAAAAGGACTCTATTTGCCGGTCTTGCGAGTTTGCTTGCCTTCCTCTTATTCTGGACAGTGATTAAACGAAATGATTTTTACGGAGACCAACCCCTGAGAGAATTGAGTGTGCAGCGAATCGGTGAAGAAATGCTGAACTACCAACAAGGTGGTTTTGTGTTGCCGTTTGAAGTGGTTTCTATTTTATTACTGGCGGCTATGATTGGATGTATTGTCATTGCAATGAAAGCAGACCCTGAGAAAAATTAAAATGGAAATAGGATTACCACAATTATTATATCTCAGCACTGCGCTCTTCTTCATTGGCGTGTATGGATTTCTTACACGCAGAAATATGATTACGATGCTGATGGCGGTGGAACTGATGCTGAATGCGGTGAACATCAACTTCATTGCGTTCAACAAATATTTGTGGGGTGGAAAATTAGACGGTGTGTTTTTTACCATTTTCATTATTGCCATTGCTGCTGCTGAAACTGCCGTGGCGATTGCGATTATTATTCATATTTACAGAGACCACTCCAGCATTGATGCGGAAGAGGCGGATAGTTTGAAATTATAATGCAGAATATCGAACATCGAATATTGAATCATGAATGTCGAAGGAAAGCAAACGAAGTATGACCTTTAAGAACGGTTGATAGACTTTGCAGTACTGATTTTAGAAGTTGGAGAATCGTTATTCGATACTAAGGCCGGCTGCCATATCGAAGGACAAATTATTCGTTCGGGTTCCTTTCCGGCTTTGAATTATGGAGAAGCTCAAAGTGCAGAATCGAGAAATGATTTTGTTCATAAATTCAAAATCATTCTCAAAGAGTTGAGAGAAACAAATGTGTCGTTGAAAATCATTAAGAGGAAACCGTTGACTAGAAAAATTAAACTGACAGATAAAGCGATGAAAGAGTGCAATGAATTGATTTCAATTTTTGTGAAGAGTATAGAAACGGCAAACAGAAATAAGTTAAAGGCATCTTAATTCGAAGTTCGACATTCATTATTCGATATTCAAATGGCAAACGTTTTACAAATCGCACTTATTCCCCTTCTTCCACTCTTAAGTTTTCTCGTACTCGGGTTGTTCGGCAAAAACAGTTTCAAGAAGAGGGGTGGAATTATCGGGACACTTTCATTGGGTACTTCCGCAGCTTTGTCGTTGTACGCGGCATACCGTTACTTTTTTGTTTTCGGGAAAGTAAATGGAGATTATGCAAAGTTTGAACTGCTGAAATTTACCTGGCTGAGTTTTTCTCCCGGGGTTTCAATTGACATGGGCTTGCTGCTCGATCCCATTTCGGTGATGATGATGGTAGTGGTCACTTTTGTTTCGCTGATGGTGCACATTTACTCGCTCGGCTATATGAAAGGCGAAGAACGTTTTGCCACTTACTACTCTTTTCTCTCTCTGTTTACTTTTTCGATGTTGAGTTTAGTGCTTTCTACTAACATTTTTCAGATGTACTTTTTCTGGGAATTAGTGGGCATTTCTTCCTTTATGCTGATCGGATTTCATTTCGACCGGCCATCTGCCTTGGCGGCTGCTAAAAAAGCATTCATCGTTACGCGCTTTGCCGACTTAGGTTTTCTCATTGGCATTCTTATTCTTTCTTTCTATGCAGAGACGCTTGATTTCAACACTTTGATCGCCAGATTAACTACAGCAAGTCCGCAATTACTTTCTGCCACCACTACTTCCTTTCTTGGCTTATCTGCCTTAACCTGGGGCTTGCTCCTCGTGTTTATGGGCGGTGCGGGAAAGAGTGCCATGTTTCCCTTGCACATCTGGTTGCCCGATGCGATGGAAGGGCCTACTCCTGTTTCGGCATTGATACATGCAGCAACGATGGTAGTGGCGGGAGTATATATGGTGGCTCGTTTATTTCCTGTATTTGCCATTTCCTGCCCCGGTGCGCTTGAAGTGGTGGCTTACGTGGGGGCAGTGTCTGCACTGTTTGCTGCGCTAATTGCTTGCACACAAACTGACATCAAGCGCGTATTGGCGTATAGCACCATGAGCCAGATTGGTTACATGATGTTTGCGCTGGGGGTTTCGGGTTATGCCGGAGAAAGTGGTTTAGGTTTTACCGCTTCGATGTTTCATCTGTTTACTCATGCCATATTTAAGGCCTTGTTGTTTCTCGGTGCCGGGGCTGTGATTCACTTTGTGCACTCGAATGAGATGGGTGATATGGGAGGGTTGCGAAAAAAAATGCCGGTTACACATCTTACGTTTTTGATTGCCTGTCTGGCTATATCGGGCGTGCCACCGTTCAGTGGTTTCTTTAGTAAGGAAGAAATTCTCACAGCTGCTTTTCATTCCAATAAATTGATTTATGGAGTTGCGCTATTCACTGCCGGCCTCACAGCTTTCTATATGTTTCGCTTATACTTTTCCATTTTCTGGAAAAGGGAATTCGCTGCACACGGAGAACATCATGGGGAGGCACCGTTTACGATGAAGTTACCGCTGATGATTTTAGGCGGGCTGGCTATTGTAGCGGGCTTTGTTCCGTTTGGAGAATTTGTGAGCAGTAACGGGGAAGCGCTACACAGTGTATTTCATTTATCGCTGGCTATTGCACCGATTACTCTTGCCCTAATTGGAATTTATGTTGCGCTGGTGATGTATAAAAGCGAAAGTAATTTACCTGCGCGGGTGTCACTGGCCATGCGCAGTTTGTATAAATGGTCTTACCACAAGTTTTATTTTGATGAGTTGTATTTGTTCATTACTAAACGCATCATTTTTCATCTCATCGGCAGGCCGTCTGCTTGGATAGATAAAAACGTGGTGAACGGTTTGGTAGATGCCGGTGGCATGTTTGCACAAGACAGCAGCGATGAACTAAGTGTTTGGCAAAGCGGCAAAGTGCAAGCTTATGCCATTTGGTTTTTAGTGGGCGTGATAGCCTTGGTGTTGGCGTTTGTGGTTTTTGTTTAACCGACCTTGTCCATTTCTTTTGTAACCTTCCCTTTTATCGAGAGGCAATGCGATTTCTTTTATCTGCATCCCCGTTTTCATCCACTCCCATCAACGACCCAAAGCCATGACAGGATTGGAGGGTGAGCGAGATAATGAATGTAAGTGCACTGATAGGGGCTAACCTGTTTGAGTGGTATGCTGAACAAGCGCAAGGGAAAGCGGAGACCCGTGGACGCAGATGCTTCGGAGGCATCAGCAGGCAAATACCTAAATGCACTACAACAGCGCAATGCCGTATTACAAGCCGAGAATAAGTTGCTGCGCGAAATGGTGGATGTGCTGAAAGGGAAGTAGGACACTTCAATTCAGCCCGTATTTCTTCTCAAATTTCCGGTCTAATTCCTTTTGCTTGTTGTCGAGATTGATTTCGCGGCCATCAATAAAGGCATGTTCAATCACTGAGCTTTTCATGTCGAGCACATCACCGGATGATACGATCAGCGATGCCGATTTTCCGGTTTCAAGTGCCCCGATTTTATCATCCACTCCCAATATTTTTGCGGTGTTGGAAGTAATGGCGGCTAAGGCCTCTTCTTTCGATAAGCCCCAGGCTACAGCCGTTCCGGCTTCAAACATCAGGTTGCGCTCTTCCCAAAAACGACCGGGAATACTCAGACAAAAAAGCACTCCGGCTTTTTGCAGTTCAGCCGGTGTTTTGTATGGTTGGTTCACATCCTCTTCGGGGAATGTGGGCAGCGAATGAGGATTATCGAGAATCACGGGGATTTTTTTTCGCGCCAGTTCATTGGCAATTTGATACGAATCACGCGCTCCCGCCAGCACTATGCGCAGCCCCAGTTCCTCCGCAAAAGCAATAGCATGTTGCATTTCTTTGGCTCCTGCCGCTGCGATATAAAGTGTAGCAGTTTGGTTGAAAAGAGGTTTCATGGCTTCGAAACGCAGATTGGTTTTTACGTGCTTCGCTTCTTGCGCATAACTTTTCGCTTCGCGGAAATAATCGAAAATGGCAGCAGCCTGTTTATCGTAGTTTTTGTTTTCCTGAAAAGGTCCGGGGTTGCCCCACCAGCCACCTCCACTCACCATCGAGGGCCAGTTCATCCAGATACCGTCTTCTTTCACTAAGGCATCTTCCCAGTTCCAAGCATCGAGTTGTACGATGGCCGAGGTGCCGGAGATAATTCCACCGAGCGGTACGGTTTGAGCAAACAGAATACCGTTACTGCGGAGAGTAGGAGTAACTCGCGAGTCGGTGTTGTAAGCTACAATAGCCCGCACATCGGGGTTATAGCTGCCGGTTTCGGCATAGTCGTTCGTGGCGCGCACAGCCTCTATTTCATCTAAACCCGCTTTGGTATAAGGGGCAATAATACCAGGGTAAATCTGCTTGCCGGTGCAGTCAATTACCTTTCCCATCGTTTCATCTGTTTTGAAAGAAGGACTTTCTCCCAAAAAAGTAATCTTCCCTTTGTCGAAGGCAATGGTGGCATCGTTCAGCACGGTACCCTTGCCGGTGTGAATAGTAGCATGGGTCAGATAAACAGACTGCGACTGAGTGGGTGCCGGTGCCGGAACTGATTGAGAAAAAGCGGATGGCGTTCCACAGAAAATCGGTAAACTGATAAGGCAGAGGCTGCGGATAAAACCTGATATATTCTTCTTCATAGTGGTGAAGTTTCTTTTAGTCATTGGTAAAATACTTTCGTTTTAATGGTGCGGCTTTCTCGAAGTGGAGCAATAAAGTTGACTTGATAGGGGGTGGAACGTAAAGTACTTCATTAACTGAATGGCTTGTTTTTTCAAAATTGTTTTTGTTGAATTCATCTCTATCGCCCTTTAGCTTCCCTAAAAATCACTGCCCTCTGTATATTATAAATCATCACAAGTGTAATAATGCTGACTCTTAGGATGTGGATCCTGAGTAGAAGCTCCGGCTTTTTTATCCTTCAGCATTTTCTGAATCAGGCGGGCGCGCTCACTCCGTATCCACTCACGCATGTGGCTATCGCGTTCTATATCGTAAAACAAAATGCCGTCCACAAAGGTCTTTTCGCAGCGGGCATATACCGAAAGCGGATTATCGCTCCAGATCACCACATCGGCATCTTTCCCCGCCTTGAGAGAACCCATTCGCGAATCGAGATGCAACATTTTTGCGGGGTTGAGGGTACATAGTTTCCACGCTTGCTCTTCACTAAGGTGACCATACTTTATAGTCTTGGCAGATTCCTGATTAAGCCTGCGCCCCATTTCTGCATCATCGGAATTGATGGCCGTGTTGATGCCCATTTTAGTCAAAATAGCAGCGTTGTAAGGAATGGCATCAATCACTTCATATTTATAGTCCCACCAGTCGGCAAAGGTGGCAGCATTTGCATCGTGGACTTTTAATTTATCGGCCACCTTGTAGCCTTCGAGAATATGAGTGAACGTGTTTACTTTAAACCCGAAAGTATCGGCCACGTGCAACAGCATGTTAATCTCGCTTTGCACATAACTGTGGCAGGTAATAAAGCGCTGGTTGTTCAACACTTCTACCAAGGCATCTAACTCCAGATCTCTACGCGGCTTTTCTACAGTGAGCACATTCTTCTTAGCCGATTTGCCCACCATAGCATTGTAATTCTTCCACTGCTGCTCGTACTCTTTGGCTTTGGTAAAATAGTTCCAGTAGGTTTGTTCTACTCCCATTCGGGTTTGCGGATAGCGCACTGTTGCTTGATCGCCCCAGTTGCTCTGCTTTACGTTTTCGCCCAAGGCAAACTTGATAAAGTTATCTGCTCCGGTAATCTTCATTTTTTCGGGAGCATATCCCCAGCGCAGTTTCACTATGCCGCTTTGCCCACCAATGGGGTTAGCAGAACCGTGCAGCAACTGTGACACTACTACCCCACCGGATAACTGACGATAAATATTGATGTCATCAGAATTGATCACATCGCCTATACGCACTTCGGCACTGCTAGCTTTGGCACCTTCGTTTACCCCCTGCGAAATCGCAATGTGACTGTGCTCGTCTATAATTCCATTAGTCACAAATTTGCCGGTAGCATCAATGGTTTTACAATCCGCGCAGGAAAGTTGCTTGCCCACCTGTGCAATTTTGCCCTGGCGAATAATTACATCCGCATGAGTGAGATTCCCTTCCGCTTCGTTGGTCCACACTGTTCCGTTCTTTATCAGATAATTCTCCGGTTGCGGAATCTGTTCGTTGCCATAAGCGGTAAAGGGGTAAATAACTTTCCCCAAATTTTTGGTGTAATCGGTGCTGTCCACTTTTACTTTGGCGGTATCCGGCTCCGGTCCTTTGGTACGGGTAGCTTCCCAGTGTAGCCAGTCACCTTCGGGGTTTTGCCCTTTGCCATTCCAGTAGTTTTTGCTGTAATCAATGGTTCCGTTGAAAAGATATTTGCCGGAGTTTGGCTTTTTATCTACGCTGAAAGAAAAACTGATGTCCTTGTCTTTGTAGGTGATTTTTACTTCGGGCTTTACGGAATCACTGATGAACAAAGCGGCCTTGGGTGATGCAGCATCTCCGGTAATGTGGAGGGAATACGGAATGGTTTTACAGGTTGCTCCCACCGGACACCAAGTGAGCGTATATTGACCGCGAATATCTTTTTCGGCAAAGGGTTTTATTTCATAGCGTTTGCCCTGAATCCAGTTCTCATTGATTTCGCACTTATCATCAAAGAGGGGTTGAGAAGTAATGAAGAAGTCGGCCCATTTTCCGGGGTCTAATGAACCCACTTGATCGTACACCATTAGAAAAGAAGCGGGGTTATAGGTCAGTGCTTTGAGAGCCGTTATAGAATCTAAGCCGTACTTTACGGCTTTGCGCAAATCGCTTAAAAATTCCTCTTTCTTTTCAAGATCAGAACTGGTGATGGCAAAATCAATTCCCGCTTTATCCAGAGCGGCACAGTTGGTGGGAGCCAGTTCCCAATGCTTCATTTCTTCCAATGAAATCCACTGCAATTTGAAGGGGTCTTCTACATTGTATGCTTTCGGAAAATTGAGCGAAGTAATGATCTTAGCTTTTGTGTTCTTCACTTCATCTATCCGTTGATAAGCATTGCCCGAAGCCTTGATGATATACTGCACGCCAAACTCATCTCCTATTTTATCTGCTCGAATAATTTTTTGCCAGTCACCACTCGCATCAAAAATTTGCGGTAGTGATTGCTCGCGATTCCATTCTTCTAAATGGATGTTGTATTCCCTTTTCTCTTTCTGCCCAGCATACCATTGTGCATCGTAATAAGTTTGGCGCAACAAGGCTATGCTCCCCATGAGAGAAGAAGGATAATCTTGCGTAGAGGATCCTTTGTTAAACGAATAATTTGCGCTGGCTTCTCCTTTTATTACCATTTCGTTTTCGCGTCCGTTAGCCAATGTTACTACTGTGCCGGTGCCGCGCGCAATACCGTCTTTTTTATTGGTGAGTACTGCCCCAAACCCAATTTTGCGCAGTTCATCGGCTGCCGCACTATTTGATATAAAACTCTTATCTGCATGAAAGTCTGTGTGGATGGCCTGATTCCACCCATAAGCGCCTTTGATGTTTGATTCCATCTGAGGAGCATCGCTGTATGGCGATTTTTGCACTTCGGGCATTCCGTAATCGGAGAAAATATCAATGAAAGAAGGATAGATAAAACGCCCGCTCATATCGTGCACAATGGCACCTTTGGGCAAAGCAATGTCTTTTCCGATAGCACTTACTTTCCCTTCGCGGATAAGGAGGGTGGCACTGTCTAATCGCGTGTTGTAATTTTTCCAGATGGTGGCATTTATAAAGGCGTGAATGCCTTCACGGTAATCATCGGGGCCATTAGTCTTAAAGGTAGTTTCCTGACTATAGACACAGGTGGCAGGAAGGAAAAATAAAGACGAAAGGAATAGAAAGTAAGAAGTAAAAACAAGACTGCGCATTGCTTGAGATTTGAGTCCGTGAAAATAAATATTTTGATAAGGCTGCTACATTTGGTGCATGTTTTATAAAGTAAGTGGCAAAGGAAAAGCCGTAATACTGTTGCATGGTTTTGTAGAAGAAGGAAGCATGTGGAATGACACGGCTAAAGAACTTTCAAAAAGCTATCGAGTGATTATTCCTGATTTAGAGGGCTTCGGTAACTCTGCTCTAAAATCTTCTGCCCTCAGTATGGAATACTATGCCGATCAAGTACAGGCTTTATTGCAGGAAGTGAATGTAAAAACGTGTGTCATGATTGGCCACTCGATGGGAGGTTATATTACCTTGCACTTTGCCGAGAAGTATCCTGATATGCTGCGCGGGTTCGGCTTAATTAATTCTCATTGCTTTGAAGATACGCGCGAGA
>CAZQYO010000038.1:0-13692 GCA_964597415.1 uncultured Chitinophaga sp. | reverse complement strand
GTGATATTTCATTATAGAAGGCTTTCTTATCTTGTTGTGCCAATAATTTCGAAGCGGCAGTGAGTCTCTTTTTGGCAAGCTTTAAAGCTCTTCTGCGCTTGGCTCCAACCAAATCTGCTGCCAGCGTTTCATTTCTTTTCTTTAATACCACTAAGCCTAAGAGCATAAAAAATGGACTTATGTACAGGGCAGTGTAACCGGCAGAATCGAAAAGAGAATTGCTTTTTTTAAATACAGGCATCTTGGTTTTAATATAATTGATATCCTGTCCTATAAGAGATACGTCCTCTTTGTTGTTTGCAGCGGCTATGTTGGTGTTTGCATTTTTGGATGGCTCCCCGGTCACCTTGACGGTAAACTCCGGAGAGTGGATAGTGTAGTATTTCTCGATAGATGGATCAAAATACGAAAATTGCTGTCCGTCTATTTTATACTCGCCCGGTTGGCGCGGAATAATCAAATAGTCGTACTGCTTGCTACCGCTTAACCCGCCCGCCCCATTGCTGATATTTTCTTTGGTTTTGGGATCGTACATTTCAAACTGAGCAGGTAATTTTACTTTAGGCGGTTCTATAAATTTAAGATTGCCGGTGCCCGAAATCTTAACGGTGTAGGTGATCGGCTCATCGGTTTTCGTTTCACGGGAAGAAAGGTTGGCTTCAAATCCGAATTTGCCAACCGCTCCGTCAAAGTCATCAGGTCTCCCGTTTTCGGGAAGTTCCTTTACGTTGATAGATTCTGCATTAGTTTTTAGATGGAGTTGCACCTGCTGTACCTGCCCTGCGTTAAAAAAATCGTCAAAGAAGTTGTGTGACCGCTTGCGCACTGCCACTTGAGCCACTGTACTGACTTCTGTAGGAGCAATGGAAAGCTTACCTGCCCGCTGCGGGTAAAGATTGTATTTCAGAATTTCTATGGTATTGTATTGTTTGCCATTTATTGTTTCTGTAGCCGGTCTTCGTTTAGGATCCAGATCTACTTCTTGACTCCAGAAGCCATCAAAGGCTGGTGCTTTGGTCACGTTAAAGCCTGCCAGATTCTGACGGAAATAGAGTTTGTAAGTAGCGGTGAGCATTTCACCTTTGTAAACCGAACTTTTGTTTACCGAGAGCTTAATAAATACATCGTCCTTGAGTTGCTTTTCAAGATTCTCTGAACTAACCTGCGGTTGATCCTCCTGCTCATCATTGTTCTGATTAAAGAAAGGATCGTCAAAAGGGTCAAAAGGGTTGCGCTGTCTTTGGCGCTGCGGTTGTTGTGCCACCGCTTGGGTTACATCTATACTCAACTCGTTCGACTCCATTGTTACGCCACTCACTTGTATGCTTGCTTTGCCAATTTTGAAAGTGCCCTCTTTTTTGGGTCGCAGTATGTAAGTGTAGCTGATGGACTGTGTTACATTGCCATTTACCCACTGCATATTGCTGCTCGTATTAGGGCCTCCTATTAGTTGAAAATCATTAAGGGGTGACAGTTTCAGATTGCCTCCGTTGCCATTCTCTAAGGTATAAGTTAATTGAAAACTCTGATTGACAGGTACCGATTTAGGAGCCGTGCCATAGAACTTAGCCTGAGCCAAAAGTTGTGCGCTGGAAAGTAACAACAGTAATACAGCTAACAAGGAAACCTTCAGTTCTGAAGCTATATGAGTTTTTACGCTTTTCATTTCACTGCGAATATACAGGCAGCTACTGCCTCGAAGCAAGGATACTAAAGGCGATTATAACTTTTTAGGAAAATGTGAAAAGATATATCGCTACACAGTGTTTGGCTAAATTATGGATAGTAAGGAAGGGAGTAATGTTTAGGACGAATCTCACATTAAAAGCAAAAAGCTCCCGTTTGATTGAAAAACGAGAGCTTTTTATTCGTGGTTTGGGAGGGAATCCAACCTATTAAACCAATCTTTATCTTCCTTTTCATTTTACCTCTGTAAAACCAAATGCAGGACTATGTTTTGAAAGGTTGAGGCAAGTTTGTTCAATATCAGACAACAGAAAACTGTGCGAAAAACTGTGCGTGATTTAGCTTTTGATTTGTAGTTTTGCCTCGTTCAATTTCACATTATGGCAACCTACAAGTTCATTCTTGACAAGCCCAAGGCAAAGGGCGACACGCACGTCTTTCTCCGCTTTTACCATGAGAGTAAGAAGCAGGATGTTAAACTTGACTTGAAATTCGCTACGGGCCTTACGATAAATCCAAAGGATTGGAACCCGTCAGAACAATGCGCAAGAAAAACACGAAACGCCTTTTCTGAGTTCAATGCAAACCTTCAAAAGCAAAAAACAGCTTTAGAAACCTCGTTTCTTGCTTTACGCCAGCAGGGGAAAATATCGCCTGAACTGATGAGGGAAAGATTCGAAAAAGAGATGGGAAGAGTGGAGCAATATGAGAAGCGAAACAAAATTTACCTGACTGACTTTGCGGCAGAATATTTGGAGCAGGTTGCTAAGCGAAAGTCAAAGAATACTCTTAAGCATAATCATCAAACGCTACGAGTGTTGAAGCAATATGAAGAGGTGAAAAGGGTGAAGTTACGTTTTGAAAAAATAGATGCGGATTTTTACTCTTCGTTCGTATCGTTCCTTGTTTCTGATTTGGGATTTAGACCCAATACACAAGGGAAGCACATAGCTAATGTCAAATTGTTTATGGCGGAAGCGAGAGATAGAAATTTGCATTCCAATGATTTTTTCAGAAGCAAGAAGTTTCAAGTGGTTAAAATTCAATCTGACACAATCTTCCTGAATGAGTCAGAAATTGAGAAGATAGCATCTGTAGACTTAGAGGGTAGCAAATCGCTGGATAACGCGCGAGATTTGTTCATTATCGGATGCTATACCGGACTTCGATTTTGTGACTACTCAGTTTTATCTAAAGCTCATATTGAAGATACTTTCTTTAAAATACGAGTGCAGAAAACAAAAGAGATACTTAGAATTCCCATACACCCTAAATTAAGGGCGTTGCTAAAAAAGTATTCTGCAACTGAAAAGGGACTACCACGGAAAATTTCAAACGCTAAGTTTAATAACTACATAAAGGAAGTAGCCGAGAAAGCAGGTATTACTACTCCAACTACCATATCTTACTATGCAGGAAACGAGAAGTTGGAAACAACCGTTTGCAAGTGTGAATTGATTACCTCACACACGGCACGAAGAAGCTTCGCTTCAAACGAAGTGAAAAAAGGGACGTCCACACGCGCTATCATGGCTATGACCGGCCATAAGACGGAGAAGGCATTTAACTCATACGTGCGTTTGAGTAATTCAGACCACCTTGAAATGATGAATGAACGCTGGCAAAGAGAAGCGGTTTTAAAAATCGCGTAGAAGATTCAATAGCGGGTTGCTCTGGTTCCACTTAAAAGGTGTAGGACTGGTCATAGGGGGGTGAGTGGGATAAGCTATTAGTGTCCCGCTGCCCGGCTGCCCTACTCTATAGTTTTTCTTACTTGAACATTTTCAGAGAACATATTTGTGTAAGTTTACAGCACTATAAAAACGATGTAGAAAAAAAGGAAAGACATATAAACTTTTGAGCGTATAGCAGTTTACTCGTAACGAAAACCGCGAAATTTCTAACAATCCGAGAAACGTGCAAATGCTCCACGCTTGGCGTGGGCGCATGGCCGTTGGATTGTGGGTGCTTCGCGGTACCTCGTTACGATGTGTTGTGATGTCCCACGCTCTTTATTTCTAATCGTCTGTAACGGGACACGCAGGCAAACATATCTCGCATGAAAAATTTTGCTGTATTAACCCTGCTGCTTTTTGCATCACTGGCAGTTTTCTCGCAAAATAATTTGGAAGAAGTTGTTTACCTTAAAAACGGTTCCATTATCCGAGGGGTAATTATAGAGCAGATACCAGGTGTATCGCTCAAAATACAAACCAAGGATAGGAATGTCTTTTCGTTTCAAATGAGTGAGATTGAAAAAATGACGAGAGAGCCGATTTTAGACGATAAACCGGCTAAGAAAGAGAAAGCTAAATTTTCAATAGATAGTGTAAGGCCAAAAGGCTACTGCGGCATTTACGAGTTTGGCGGTTTATTTGGGTTTGCAGGTAACAATGTTTCAAAGGATAAGAATTTTTCGGGTGATTCGCGAAGTAGAGGGCACTTCAAATTTTCGCAGCCCTTTTTTATCTTCAAAATGGTTCAAGGCTACCAATTAGGCAGGAAACTATTTTTAGGTGGGGGTATAGGGTTTGATATTAGAGGTGGTCAAACAAGTAGTGGTGTAAATTGGCAAGCGGGTATGGCTCCCATATTTTTTGAGGTTAGAGCTACATTGAAAAATAAACGAGTCGCTCCATTCATTTCACAGCAAACAGGTTACGCAATTGCCTTTACACATGATTCCCGTTCCGGTTGGGGATATACAACATGGGCTGAAACTTTTCCTGGTGGGGTTCACTCTGAAACCAAATTTGGATTTAGATTGATGATTGATAAACGAGCCGCTTTTAATTTTTCAGTAGGATACAGAATGCAGCACTTAGACAGAAAGTATTCGTTAGTTAACGCAGTTTTTGAAAACCAACTGGACGGTTTCGGATGGAACCAATCTCTATCAAATCAGACCTCAGCAACACCATTTTGGGTTCACACTTTCTTGCATTTTGTTTCGGTAAAGACTGGCTTCAGTTTCTAAGCTGAAAATGTGGGTTCGTAAATACAGTAAAAAGCACATTGTAGTTTTCGGGATGAATAAACTTTTGCCGGCTACTCCAAAGCATCAATCCCTTGCCAGTTGTGTGTTTCGTGCGAATTTGTTGGACATTTTGACCGTAGAAAAGATTACACCTTCCCTAAAAGAAGAGCCAAAAAACTGTTACCGGTCTGTAATCTAATGTCACCGTGGCTTTTGTGCCATGTTGAGTTGTTTGGCGGGAGCCGTCATTCCAATGCTCAGGAGGTAAATTTGTTTCATCTGAGGTGGGCGTTTATCTTAGCAACAACAAATGAAAACACGTCAAGCACAACAAAAATTTGTGGCTCGTTTAAGGGAATTACTTAGCGACCGGATAGAACTGTTGCGACAGAAAGGTGCAATGGGTGAAGTTGAAGCTATGCGCCCTTACGAAGATGTAGTTGAAAAAGCCCTCCAAGAATTATCTTTCGGTTCTATTGAAGAACCTGAGCTATTGCGAAATCTAAACATGCTGGATTCTATTCTATCTAATCCACCGAAAATGAGCAATCAGGAAAATCTATCAGCCGATGAAAAAGAACGAACACTGACGATTAAAGTGTTTGTGTTAGACTATCTCTTATTTGAGAGATTATTTGTTGGAAAGAAAAATCGCTTTAATGATACTACACGACATAAAGTGCTTGCGGCAATCCTTCACGAGAAAGAGGATTCCATAAAAAAGGCATACAAGCGAGTAGTAAAGTTAAAAGACCCCACCAAAACAACATCAGGAAACAGAAGGCATCGCCTTAGCACCATTAGCAATATGCTTTACATAGCTAAAGACTTGCTTGCTGATAATCAGTTTGAAGAGTTTTTGCAAAAGCTGAAAACTGATACAGAAAAAGCCTAACTGTAATTAGCTTAACTAAAAGGGACGTCCCTTGGCATGTCCCTTCACGCCCTATCCTACATGTTTGCACAAAACTAAGCAAGTATGGACGGACAGTTAATCTTAAGTCAAATACCCATCAGTGAGTTAGAGAATCGACTTGTAACTCGCATAAAAGACGAAATATTATCCTCTCTAAATGTAAATCAGGAACCTCAACCCGATGAACTGTTGACAGTAAGAGAGACGGCCAAGTTGCTTGGTGTTTCCAAAACAAGTATTCACAACTGGATGAGTGCCGGGCTTATTAAGTATTACCGCTATGGTAGCAGAATACGCTTTAAAAAAGCGGAGGTTTTGCAGGTTGAAAAATATCAAACAAAAGGTAAACAAAAAAAGGAGCAGTAAAACCGCTCCTCTTGTTCAATTCCACCATAGCGGCAACTATGATAGACGGTGTAAATATAAGGTGTTCATGCCAGGAAACAATCGCCAGATTGAAGCTGAATAGAAAACTCTCCTTTTGGTCATTGGTAAACATTGATACAGGAGAGACGCCAAAACCGTTCACTGATTATTTCTACTCTCTGAGAGTTTCTATTTCAAAAAGCAACATACTGAGCATCAATGGAAGTTTGCATAAGTTCTGGAATGAATACCACCAGCGAATTGATAAGCAAGGCAGGGGCTACAACTTCGATGACTTCTCTCTAAATGATGTAAGGAACGCTCTAACGCTTTTGTGTAATGAACTGGAGTTGGACCCGAGTAGGCTATCGGTAAATGGTTTTGAGTTTGGTGTTAATGTAGATGTGTTGTTTAACCCCTTTCAATTTTGCGAGAATATTTTAAGCTACAAGAAAAAGCCATTAACCGCAATGGAGAGCAACAATGCTACGCTCATTCAAATCGGGGTTCGCTGCAAGCAACATCAGTTTGTTGTAAAAGCATATGACAAAAGCAAACAATATTACCTGAAGGATAGAAACATCTTTCGCTTTGAAATTAAAGTTAAACGAATGCAATTTCTTAAAGGTAAAGGTGTGGCAATGCACACCATAGAAGATTTAGTTGATGCGCAAAAAATGGTGAGGTTAGGGGAGTTACTGATGATTCTTTTTAATGAGCTGATGATTGATGATGATACCGTTAATTTGGACAAGTTGAAAAGAAAGGAGGAAAGGGCTTTCCAAAAGTGCCGTATTGCAAAAGATTGGAAGGCTTTTAGTGATATAGAACGCCACCGCCATAAAATGATATTCAACAGAGTTATTGAAGAACATGGCAAACGTGGTTGGAAGAAAGAGGTGGGAGTTTTGCTAAAGGACAAATGGAATATGATGCTAAGTATTTCAACAAGGACTAACGTGTCGGATTCGTATTAAATCTGTCATACACTTTACGTGTAAGCAAACCTTTCACATCGCTTTTAAAATCCTCATCGCTCATAATCCGGTCGAAAATTTCCTCGTTGTCTTTCATGCGGTCAATAAGCGTTTGCACAAACACCTCTTCGAAGGCATACTTAAAGTTCTCTATAGGGTTATTAAGCGCACGGGTTTTTAGTTCTTCATTTTCTACCAATGCTTCCTCAATCTGGTCGAAGTACATGCGGTCAGCATCGGTAAACTCGGTGCCGTATTTGTTATTGAGCAAATGAATAATGTTAGAGAGTTTCTCCTTTTCGTCTTTGTCGCGGCCAATACCTGCCTCGGTGGTAGGGTCTAAGCCGTGTTCACCCTGTATTTGCAGCGTTAAATCACCTTCACCTATTTTTTGCAGCCGGTAATACTGTAAGGCCACTTCATTATCTAATTTCAGGCGTTCGGTATAATCGGTTTTGGGCAACTTAGTAAGTAGAAACCTTCCGTAGCTATACAGCTTTTCTAATTCCACGTCCTGAAACGGCATAATTTGCGAAAGGAAAGAATACAGTCGCACATAAGCGGTCATGGCTTTTTTTAACTCATCCTGTTTTTCTTCCTGCAACGCTTTATATCGGTCAACCGCAGGGTCAATAAAAGCGTATAGCTTGCCCTGGTCTTTTAGCGTGTTATCGGTTTTGCCGTAAAATACTTTGGCAAAAGCGTCCACCTCGCTTTGGTAATAAACAGCGCTGGAATCCATCTTCCCTTTTAAATCATACAGGTGATTGGGGTCGGTGGTTTCGTTCATGGTGGTTAGCTCGTAGTAGGGCTGGAACGAAGCAATAATATCCTCACGGTCGTTGGCAAAATCAAGAATAAACGTGTCCTCCTTACCGGGGCATGTGCGGTTTAGCCGCGAAAGCGTTTGCACCGCTTTTACTCCACTCAGCTTTTTATCTACATACATGGTATGCAGGCGGGGCTGGTCGAAACCGGTTTGATACTTGTCGGCTACCAGTAGCACCTGATAGTCGGGCGAGGCAAATTTTTCGGGCAGTTCTTTTTCGCCAAAGCCGTTTAACTGTGCTTCAGTTACGCCTTCGGGGTAAAGGTCATCTACCACCGCACCCGAAAACGCCACCAATGCTTTAATGTGTTGGTAGCCCTGCTCCTTGATATATTCTTTAAATGCCAAATAGTAACGCAGTGCATGTTTACGGCTGGCAGTTACCACCATCGCTTTGGCGCTACCACCTATTTTTTTCATGGTTACCAGCCTGAAGTGTTCTACCATTACCTCCGTTTTTTGAGCAATACTTACGGGGTGTAGCGATTTAAAACGCCCAATGGCTTTTACGGCCTTACGTTTATTCAATTCAGGGTCATCTTCAATCTTCTTTCCAAATTGATAATACTCTTTGTAACTGGTGTAATTCTTGAGCACATCTAAAATAAAACCCTCTTCAATAGCCTGACGCATACTGTAAAGGTGAAAGGGTTTTGGTTTCCCTTCGCTGTCTTTTATGCCAAATACTTCCAGTGTTTTTGTTTTGGGTGTAGCGGTAAAAGCAAAAATGCTGATGTTTTTTTGCGGACCGCGTTTTAGAATTACCTCGCGGATATGGTCATCGGCATCGGTTTCTTCATTCTCAATTTGGTGCTCCGCTTTCTCCGCTTCTTCTAAACTTACATTCTTACCGGCCAACACCTCCGTCATTTTGCGGCTGGCCTCTCCTCCTTGGCTGCTGTGTGCTTCGTCAATAATTACGGCATAGCTGCGGTTGGGTATCTCGGTTAGGTGCTTGAGCGCAAACGGAAACTTTTGCAAGGTGGTAATAATGATGTTAGTGCCGCTTTGAATAGCCTTCGCTAATTGCTCGCTGTTATCATCTATGCGCTGCACTACGCCTTGCTTATGCTCAAACTGGTAAATGGTGTTTTGCAACTGCTGGTCTAATACATTACGGTCGGTAATAACTACTACCGAGTCAAACACCCGTGCATCGGCAGTATTGTATAAGCTGCTGAGGCGGTATGCCAGCCATGCAATGGAATTGCTTTTGCCGCTGCCAGCTGAATGTTGTATCAAGTAATTTTTTCCGGCACCGTTTTGTTTGGCATGTACGGTTAACTGCCGCACCGCATCTAACTGGTGGTAGCGCGGAAAGAGCAAACTTTCTTTCTTGTATTTATTGCCGTTAACGGTGTGCTCCTCCGATTGCAAATGCAAAAAACGACCTATAATTTCTAACCAGCTATCGGTTTGCAGCACTTGCTGCCAAAAATAGGCAGTGCGATAGGTGGTGTAGTCCTGAGCCGGAGGATTGCCCGCCCCGCCATTATAGCCTTTGTTGAATGGAAAAAAACGGGTGCTTAAGCCTTCTAATTTGGTGGTGAAATACACATTGTCGGGGTCAACGGTAAAATGAACCAGTGCGCGCTTCTTAAACTGAAACAACAACTCTTTGGGGTCGCGGCTGGTTTTGTATTGTTCCATAGCCTCGTTCACTGTTTGCCCGGTAAAGTGGTTTTTGAGTTCCAATGTAGCTATGGGTAAGCCGTTAAGCGACAGTAGCAGGTCAATGCTCTTTTTGTTTTTGGTGCTGAAATACACCTGCCGCGTAACGGTAAATATGTTTTTGCGGTGTAGTTCAATGGTATCGGGGTTTAGCCCGCTATCGGGTTTAAAATAGGCCAGTTTTAGTTTTACGCCACTATCGGTTATTCCGTGGCGGATAACATCTAACATACCGCGTAGTTCCAACTCTTTGCTAAGGCGCTGAAAAAATTTGTTTTCCGTATCGTCTTTGTAAAACTGAGCGAGCTTACCCCACTCGTTAGGCTGCGATGTTTGTAAAAAGGCCAGCACTGTTTTTTTATCTAATGCCAGTTCGGCATCGTAGTTAATGGAGGTGCCTTGTTGCCATCCGTTGTTACACAGATGTTCCACTATGGCCGATTCGAAGGTGTGTTCCGTGTGGAGGTTTAAGCCAGACATATTTGCAATATAAGACCCAATGTTATTACATGGGAATTTAAATGCCTGTTTTAGCTGTTTCGGCTTTCATTTTGTTGAGAAGGTCGTTGTTACGTGTAATTACTTTTACGCCTTCTACCCAAAAATCTTTATCGTCTGTTACAATTACGTAGTTGTGTTTTAAAGCCAATTTTACCGCTAAACTATCATTGAAATCAAGGTTGGAATCGGGCGACTTCAGTATGTCCTTTACCCGAAAAGTTCCAAAATCGTCTGATACAAATTCTAAAGCGCTATGATAGGCTTTAATATCATCGCACACCGATTGGTAGTCAATAGCAAATTGCGCATCAGCCCTATACTTTTGTTTGAAGTAGGAAGAGTGTAACGGTTCTGCATCGCCCTTAGTGCGGGCAAATTTTTTCATACTGATTTCGCGCAAATACCTGTTTACCGTTTCGGAAAGTAAAAACGAAGTCATCAGCACTTTTGTATTCTTAGTATGCTTTGCTACCGCTTCAAAAAAATTGAGGTAGTCGTTTGTGTTGCCTCTTAAAGTGAACTGAGTAGAAAGCACACAAAGCCAAATATTGGCATCAAAAAAATACTTTGTGTCGTTAGTAACCCTTTCGTTTCTTAAATCACGAATATCAAAGGGCATGGCTTAGGCAAGGATAGCCTCTTCCACTACTGCATCGTGAAAGTCGGCATGGAGTGCGTTGGAAATAACTTCATCCTTTTTGCGGTTGAAGTTCGCTATTTCATCGGTATGGGTATAGCTTAACAAGCTGTTGAGTGTTTGTGCAGGAAACTGCGTATACAGTTTGCCAATGCTGGCATTTAAAAACATAGTGGCGCAAGCCTCTATACCTTCAAACGAAAGTTCTACCGGCTGGTTGGCAGCCACTTCTTTTTCAAGCAGTGCATACAACTTTAAGCCCTCGCTGTGGTAACCTGCAAAGGCACTTCCGATTAAATCTTTTACTGAAATTTTCATGCTTAAAACCTCCTGTTTTTTTATTACGATTTGCAACTGATATGGTTTACCAAAAAACAGAAAAAATTGACTGATTCGGCTGCAACGTCAGCAAATATAGCCTTTTAGCACTTAAAATACAAATTGATGGTGGTGCCGGAGAACTGGCGGGGCAGCACCCGCTCTCCCTTCCACATGGTGGTTTCCAGGTCGGTGGCATAGTAGGCATCGCCCGATAAAATCTGCAAGGTTCCGCCATGCTGCTCGCAGTAACGTTTAATGTTTTTTAACCCTAAGCCACCCGGACTATCGCTTTTTGTGGAGTTCCCTTGCAAGGCCCAACGTATAGCTTTGATAGGTTCCTGTATTTCGCCTTTTGTTTTTATTTGAATGGCAGGAAGAAAACCAACGCCTAAATCAACAATAGTAAACACCAATACTCCCTGCCGGGGAAAATACTGACCACATAGGAAGAACGGTTCGTCCGTATTAGCGTGCAGGTTAATATTTGCCAGTATTTCCAGCAGGTCATCCGTTATTTGGTCTTTTAGTTCCTTGGAGGGTAGCTTATCCATACCCCTGTGTTCCATCAATTGTGTTTTTATGTATTGGCAGTATTTTTCTTTCTCGTTAGTGCCAAACATTTGCAAAGGAACAGTGCTTTTGCGTTCATCTACCGGAGTGTAACCATCGCCATTTGATAAAAAACCGTTGGCAAACAAAAAGTTGAACTGTTCGCGGAAGTTATCACCTCCGCTTATCTTAAAGTTCAAATTGTTTTCCTTGTTGAGTTTATACACCATAGCGCCAAAGTAGGCGCACATGTTACCGTCTATCCATTCCAGTTCGGTAAAGTCGAGCGTAATGGTAATGTCGTGCTCTTCTTTGCATTTATGAAATACATCTATTAGCTGCTGAAAGCCGTAGTAATCGGTGTAGATACTGTTTTGGAGGTTGATGACCATAGCCCGCAAAGGTAAGTATTGTGTGTGGGCTCTTACGTAGTTTATATTGACATTTACTGTGGAAAGCCAGAAAGATTACAGCCGGTGTTTACCTATAAGCGGATGCAGTTTTTGCGCAAGATGAAACTCTAAGGGCGCTACAAAATCGTGCATTTCTGGTTTGAAGGCATAGATATGCAGGTGGAGTTTGAGTTTTGCCTCGTTAGCCCAACACACCAACTGCAAGCCCGCTGTGCTGCCTACATCATAGTAACCAAAATGCACCACCATTCTGCCGCCAATATCTTTTAGCACTTTGCCTACATACAAAGTTTGTGTGTTTACGGTTGGCTTTTTCTTTAAGGCGGGGCGTGCTCTGTGTTCAAAATCTTTGTTGGCTTTAAAGTTGCGATACGCTCCCAATATGGTTTCGGTATCAGGCGAAACAATTTCAAAGCAATAAACACAGGGCAAATCGTTGGACGGTAAATTGTGCCAAATGTAATTTAGTGCAACGGGTGCTGGCTGCTTTTTTTGCCAAACGGGTGCTGGCAAAATGCTGCAATCTATATTGGCTATGGGGTGGTAGGTAATGTAGCCCGCCTTTTGCAAATTGGCATAAGCCGCCTGGCCGCTGGCTGCGGTTTGTTGCAATTGATTTAAAACATTGGCCGGGTGCTGCATGTTATACCACCTTTACTTTACCGGTTACCACCTCGCTGATGAGGGCAGTGTTATACTCTTGTAACAGTTCTATTTCTCTTTCAATTTTGTCTACGGTGCCATCTATGCGCTGGGTGTGGGTTTGTATGTGTTGGACAATTTTGTCTTGTTCGCTTTTACTTGGATAGTAAACTTGGAGGTCATTCAGTTTTTCACCTGTTAAATGTCCGATGCTAATTCGATTAACTATTGAATCGAAAAAACCGATGCTACCCAAATAGTAAAACTGGTAAAGGAAAAAATGTGGATTTAGCCCTCCTTTAAATGTAATCTTGTGAACTGAGTTTTGAATGTAGCACTCTTCAATTTCATCATTCCAAATACAAGTTCTTCCAACTTCACCACCTTCGCTAACAAGTAAATCATCTTTCCTCACTCGCAGTTTTTCCATTTCTAAAGATGAGAACCACATCTCTTTAACCGAAGAAACATCCACCGTTAGCCACTGCATATTAGCAGCCCGCAAATACGGTTTAAGAGTATATCCCCCTTTATCTTCGTTAGTAAGCATTTTCCCTAAAACGACATTCGCCACATACTTCAACTTCTTGCTTTCCCAGTTTTTGCCCTGGCCGTTTACAGCTTCGTTAATGAGTGCGGTGCGCTCTTCGCGCAGCAGAGTAATGAGTTGCTGTTTGTTGGCTATTAGTTTATTGAGCAGTGCGGTTTTTTCATCTAAGTATTGGGCAATGGCGGTTTGTTCGGGGAGGGGAGGGAGGAGCACATGAACATCTTTTATCTCATCAGAGCTAAGCGCAAAACGTGTAACTCCGGTTGCTGCTGCCTCAAAATTAGCATTGAACATTTTTGTTTGAAACAACCTGAATAAGTATTCACCTGTCAGGTTTGTATTGTCGGCTCGTATTTGAGTTAAATGGTAACCACAAATCAGGTCATCAGCTACATGCTTTACAAGCGCAGGTATAGCAATTTCTTCTGGGGTTTCACTATCCTTCGTAATTATTACATCGTCAATTCTTAACCTGAATTTCTGAATTTCATTTACGGTAGCCGTTGCTTTCATGAAATTCAAATCACCTGTGATGTAATCGTTTTTGTATACATCTACATAATTGCATAGTTGAACCAGCAACTCCCCCTCATTCATTTTTTTATCTACGTTACTTGGTTGTGCCAATGCCACATACTTCAACCTCTTCACCTCCCA
>CAZQYO010000037.1:0-13774 GCA_964597415.1 uncultured Chitinophaga sp. | reverse complement strand
AAATCAGTTCCTTCCCAAGCGGTAAACGGAGCTAATAATTGCAAGCGGTCAGATGTTGGATTTACTTTTACTTCTACCCCACTTCCATCTGCCATAGGTGCCTGAAATCCGGCATCGCCCACATCAAAACCTTTTGAAGGCAGTTCATCGCCTATTGGAGCATCAAGTTTTACCTGCTCTCCTTTTTCGTTGGTCAAGGTATCTGTTAGCGGATTGAAAGTCAAATCACCGGCAATGGCTAATGCAGTAGTTAACTCAGGGGAAGCTACAAAGGCCATCGTGTTCGGGTTCCCATCCTGACGTTTTGCAAAGTTGCGGTTGAAGGAGTGAACGATGGTATTGCGCTCTAACTTATCGGCACCGGCACGTGCCCACATCCCAATGCAAGGTCCGCAGGCGTTGGCATAAACCGTTGCCCCAATCTTGTTGAAGGTATCAATGAAGCCATCGCGCTCAATCGTAAAACGAATTTGCTCTGAACCCGGAGTAATACTGAATTCTGCTTTTGCTTTCAGGTTCTTGTCGGCTACTTGCTGTGCTAAGGAAACGGCACGGGAAATATCTTCATAACTGGAGTTTGTGCAAGACCCAATCAATCCGACACTAACTTTAGTAGGCCAATCGTTTGTCTTGGCAGCTTCTTTCATTTTAGAAATAGGCGTTGCTAAATCAGGCGTGTATGGGCCGTTAATGTATGGCTCGAGTTCCGTCAAATTAATCTCAATAACCTGATCGAAATATTTTTCAGGGTTGGCATACACTTCTATATCTCCGGTCAGATGTTCTTTCACTGCATCGGCAGCAGCCGCCACATCGGCACGTCCGGTAGCACTTAAATAGCGGCTCATGCTTTCGTCATAGCCGAAAGTAGATGTAGTAGCACCAATCTCTGCCCCCATATTGCAAATCGTTCCTTTGCCGGTACAACTTATCGAAATAGCTCCTTCGCCAAAATACTCAACAATAGCACCGGTTCCCCCTTTTACAGTTAATATGCCGGCTACTTTAAGAATGACATCTTTAGGCGATACCCAACCGTTTAATTTACCGGTCAACTTTACTCCAATCAACTTTGGTTGTTTTAATTCCCAAGCCAAACCTGCCATTACATCGCAAGCATCAGCACCTCCCACTCCAATCGCTACCATTCCCAAACCACCGGCATTTACCGTGTGGCTGTCTGTTCCAATCATCATTCCACCGGGGAAAGCGTAGTTCTCTAATACTATTTGATGAATGATACCCGCCCCGGGTTTCCAGAAACCAATCCCATATTTATTGGAAACCGAAGCTAAGAAATCGTAAACCTCCTTATTGCCCGAAGTAGCGGTGGCCAAGTCAGTTTTAGAACCTTCTTTTGCGGTGATCAAGTGGTCACAATGAACGGTAGAGGGCACCGCCACCCTGGGGCGACCGGCTTGCATAAATTGCAACAAAGCCATTTGTGCTGTCGCGTCTTGCATGGCCACTCTATCCGGGGCAAAATCAACATAGCTTTTGCCTCGCTGAAAATCCTCTAATTTTTGAGAGGAATGTAAGTGAGAATAAAGAATTTTCTCTGTCAAGGTTAAAGGGCGGTTGAGCACTTTGCGAGCCGCAGCAATTTTGGAGGGGAGTTCTTCATAAACCTTTTTGATCATTTCAATGTCGAATGCCATTCTTTGAAAGTATTTAGTAGTGAGTAATGATAATTTATGGCCGTTGAAGGCGGGTGCAAAAGTAGCAGGTTTTGGGAGATAGAAAAAGGGAGCAGCGAAAATTCGCTGAAACAGAAGGCTTTAAATTTTGATGAGAAATCGGTATAGATGGATAACTGTTGGAGTGGCTATGTCATCTCTCCAACAAGCAGTTTCACGGTTGATCCCTTGCGCTTTGATGTCAACCATTTGTATTTTTCTGATAGGTAGGTTTCTCTCACTAAGATAGTTTACAATGGCCGGATAGAACAGAATACTCGTTCAACTTTTGGTTCTGCTCAATTCCATCCTAAATGCTTGCCACCCCTATAAGCCATCAAGTCAATCTAAAAACTCTGCTACGGCTTCTATGACTGCCTTATCTTTCATCACCCGATTGTGCCCCACTCCTTTGATGCTCATCCTTTTTATTCCCGGGTGTTTTTGTAAAAAGTATTTTATCTCTTCTGCCGGAATATCTTCATCCTCTTCATCATATACCACAAATATTTTATCGGCTTTAATGGGTTTTTTCTGCTCTGCCAGGTTGTAGTATTCCACCGGCTTGCCGAATTTCTTTTCCATGGCGGTAAACATGGCTTGGCGCAAGCGTTTGGGAACTTTCATGAAGTCAAAGGTCATATCGAAAAATCGCTTCGAAATAATAGGAGTGGCTAATAAAACTAAGCGCTCAATTTGCACCTCTTCTTCTATCAAAAAATAGGCACTGGCACCTCCTCCCATAGAGTGACCAATAATAGCATAGGGTTTCCCGATTTGGGCTATCAACTCTCCGATTACATCTTTAAAGTGAACTAAGTTGCTCACCTGACCTTGTGACTGGCCGTGAGCGGGACCGTCAAAGGCAATTACTTGATATCCTTTCTCCACTAAAGCAGGAATCATTTTGTAATAATCAAGGGCTTTTGCACTCCATCCATGAACCAACAACACGATTCTGTTTCCATTTCCCCAACGGTAACAGGACATTTGCAAGTTTTTAGAGGGCTTCATAAAATCGGGAACTTCTACAAAGAACTGTTCGCCTTTGTTCAGATATTCTATATGCGGAGGCTTCAGCGAATGTTTCTGAGGTAAAAACATAAGTTTGACCAATACCGGAAGAGTAGCTTGTGGCGCAATGTTGCCGGCAATGCGGAAAAACCACTGCATCCATTTAACTCGTGCCGGTATTTTTTCATCTTTTTCCATAATGGGCGCGATGTTACCGACTTTTAATAAAACAATGGTCGGCAGCTCCCTCTGTTGCTTTAGTCCTTTTTGAAAAGATGAAATAGCTATTCTTAACGCTATCTAAAATATAAGCGCGCTATTTTCGTCCCACTCTTTTTGTTCTGGATTTAAAATTTATCTCTACCACCATGCACCTCAAAAGAAGTAGTATTTATGTCGCCTTTGCGCTCCTGATTGCACTCACTTTCTCTCACCAAACTACTTTTGGCCTTATCCCTATTGATAAAGCCCTTGCGCCCGATACCTCCTCCTTGTTGGTGCATACGGAGCAGGGCTTGCTAAAGGGAACTACCGAACATGAAGTGTGCGTGTGGAGAGGTATCCGTTACGCAAAAGCTCCTGTAGGCGATTTGAGATTTCGCGCACCGCAACCCGTAGCTAATTGGAAAGGAGTGAAACAGGCGACTGACTTTGGTGCGGCTGCTCCGCAGAATAAAAATAGTTTTGTCAAAGGTCAGGTGACGAATGAAGATTGCCTGTATTTGAATGTATGGTCTCCTGCAGCCGATGGAAAGAAACGGCCCGTGATGGTTTGGATTCACGGTGGCGGATTTGAAATCGGCTCAGGTTCGGCAGCTCTTTACAACGGAGCCAACATGGCGCACAAGGGAGATGTAGTGGTAGTTACAATTAATTATCGCCTCGGCACTTTGGGCTTTCTGTACTTTGGCAAAGAAGCGGGGCCGGCCTTTGAAAATAATTTGGGCATACGCGATCAGATTGCTGCGCTTCAGTGGGTCGAAGAAAACATTGCCGCGTTTGGTGGTGATCCCGATCAGGTCACCATTTTTGGTGAGTCAGCCGGAGGCACCAGCGTAGAAACTTTGCTGGCTTGCCCGACTGCAAAGGGACTTTTCAAAAGAGTGATTGCAGAAAGTGGACCTGCTGCCATGCTGTGGCGACCCGAAATGGCTGCTGCGGTGACAGTGAAGTATATGGAATTTCTTGGCTTGAATCGGGATAGCCTTCAGCTACTTAAAACACTTCCGTTGGATACGCTGTTGGCGGCACAAGGCAAATTGTCTGCCTATTTGATAAAGGAAACTTCAAACAAAGTGTTTTCTCCTACTATTGATGGAGGGATAATTACTACGGATTTGTTCACTTGCCTCAGTCCTAAACAAAGCGGTGATATAGCTTTAATGATTGGCACAAATAAGGACGAGTCTTCTATGTTTGCCAGTCATCGCCTCAAGATGGCTCCCAACAACCAAAAGGATTTGAACAAAGAGTTGTTGCATCGTTTTAAAGAAGAGGACAAAGAAAAAATCACTGCAGCTTATCCGCGTTTCCCTCACAAGCGGGGTATTCTTAATTTGCTCACCGATGCAGCATTTCGTATGCCGGCTATTTATCTGGCTGAATGTCAAACCCACGTAGCTCCGGTATATATGTATCGGTTTGAGTGGTCGCCTTTTCTGCTGAACCTTTCGGGGCTGCGCTCTTTTCACGGATTGGAAATTCCTTTTGTGTTTGGAAATATCAGCGGTCGTTTCGGTCGTTTGCTGCATTTGTTAGGCAGTAAAAAAGTGGTGAGCCGGTTATCGGAACAGATGCAACAATCTTGGATCAACTTTGCACGGTATGGAAATCCAAACGGAGGTAAAGAAGGGGAATGGAAGCCATACAATACCACTGAAAGACCCACCATGATATTTGATAAGCATAGTCGGCTGGTGAACGACCCCGATTCTACTCAGCGCAAAGCATGGGAAGGCATCTATTACTACTATTAATAGATAGCCTTTGATGAAGGATATCGGAGGCTGATGAAAATCTATCCGAGATCACGGCATTGATTCTTAGATAAGGTTTATCAGGTGCCAATTTCATACTACTAAGGTTTTCCATCCAGGCTTATTTTTCTCTCATCCGATTAGTTATAAGCGCAGCACACTCCCCTTCAACCAATCCCAAGCATATCTCATAGCAAGCGAGTTGTATAAGAAGCATCTGAAGAAAACAGCAACTATTTATTTCAGCCCCATCAACGTAATCGTCTCTGCTGTAGTTTGTACCTGTAAATTGTCTTTTTCTTTTTGAGTTCAGTAATGCGGGCTTATAAAGATTTTTCTGCAACAACAGTAAATTCTGGAGGCTATTGAGCATCCGCTCCTGCAAAAAAGTCGTGTTTGGGAATAAGGCTTAACCGCCCATGGGACTTACTTTCATATCCGCATTTTTGAGGTGTTCTTCCACTTCACTTCTCCGTATTCCATCCAGTTTGCTGTACTGCTTTTGTGTTTGCGGTTAGTCTTGATATTGGTTTTTAGTATTTAGCTAATATTCGGTAAGCCGGGTATAGTTACCATTACAATATGTTTAAGCTATACAACTGAAAAGTGGGATTACAACCGAACTTTAGTAGTGTTGCAACCCTACTTTTGGGTAGAAAAGCTGTTCCGGAGTGCTGCTTCTCCCTTGGGTCACCCAAAGTCCGAAGTTTCATCCATCTCTTTGTCAACATTCATAATCCCTGAAAGGGGAGAAGTGCCGTCCAAAAATATCCGCTGCCTATTGTGGCATTCTTACGGACACTCCTATTCTTATAGGCCCTTTTGGCATATCTGTTATCAATTGATGGAATGAATAACTGACAAAACTCATTCCCCATTCTTTATTAAATCTTCTTCATTTGTGCCGAAAGACAGGCATTCAACCTGCTCTTGGCTTGAATTTTTTTGAAATGCAGAACGAAAATATAAGTGCTACTTATTCAGAAATACGAAGACTGAAAAAGGAAAAGAATGCGGTTATTCTTTCTCATTATTATATGCCGCCCGAATTGCAATTGCTCGAAAAGGATGGAGGGGTAGCCGACTTTATAGGCGATTCATTAGGTTTGAGTATAGAAGCCACGCGGGTAGAGGCTGACCATATTATTTTTTGCGGGGTGCGCTTTATGGCCGAAACGGCAAAAATTTTAAATCAGCAGAAGCGGGTTTTTATCCCTGATATGGAAGCCGGTTGTTCCTTAGCTTCCAGTATTACTGCTGCCGATATCATCGAATTAAGAAGACAACATCCGGGTGTTCCGGTGGTGGCGTATGTAAATACTTATGCAGAAACGAAAGCGGAGGTAGATATCTGTTGCACCTCGCGCAATGCCATGAGTATTGCTAAATCGTTTGATTCAGAGAAACTGATTTTTGTTCCCGATGTATATATGGGACAAAATCTCAGCAAAAAAATTGAAGCCGAAACCGGGAAGCATTTAATACTATGGAACGGCAAATGTGAGGTACACGAACAGTTTACAGGCAGTGCCATGAAAATGATGAGGATGATGAACCCCGATGCCGAAGTGTTAGTGCATTGGGAAGTGCCAGAGGAAGGCGTGGATGCTTCTTTTGATCAGAACACCGGAGTGCTGGGCAGCACCAATGATATTTTGAAATATGTGGGAGAGAGTAAGTCGAAGAAATTTATTATGGCATCGGAGTGTGACCTGGGGGCTACTTTAAAGGGCATGTATCCCGATAGGGAGTTTGTAACGCCATGCTTCAAATGCCCGTACATGAAAAAAATAACATTGACCAACACCCTCCAACTGCTCCAATCTATCGGCACCGGAAATGTGCAACCCTACGAAATTATTTTATCGGAGGAGGTGATGAGAAGAGCGTACCCGCCTATTAAACGAATGTTGGATTTTGTATGAAATATCAGGAAACTGAAGTATTAGTGATAGGCAGTGGAATTGCCGGTCTGTTCTATGCTTTGCATTGTGCGCGCTTTGCAAAAGTGATGCTTATTACCAAAGGCACAGAAGGCGAATCGAATACCATGTATGCGCAAGGAGGTATTGCTGCGGTGTTCGATAAAGAAGATGCAGTAGAAAATCACGTGCGCGATACCTTAGTGGCGGGCGATGGTTTATGTGATGAAAAAGCTGTGCGGCTGATTGCCCAAAATGCACAGCAGGCTATTTTAGAATTAGATAGCCTGAATGTGAAATTTGACAAAAGAGAATCGGGTACTTTTGATTTACATCGCGAAGGCGGACACTCTCATGCTCGCGTAGTACACGCCACTGACGCTACCGGAAAGGAAGTGGAAACCACATTAGTCAGTCGTGTGCGATCCAATGCTAACATCACCATTCTCGAAAACTGTTTTGCGGTGGATTTGTGTGTGGCCAATAATCAATGCAATGGAGTAATTACCATCAGCCCTACAGAGAAAGAGCCTTTGCAGATACATGCGAAAGCAGTGATGCTGGCCAGCGGAGGAGCCGGACAAGTGTATCAACTCAACACCAATCCCGCTATTGCCACCGGTGATGGATTTGCGATGGCATACCGCGCAGGAGCGGCTATGGCTAACATGGAGTTTGTTCAATTTCACCCGACCACTTTATATGAATACGGGCAGCAGGTTTTTCTGATTACCGAAGCACTTCGAGGCTTTGGCGCGGAGTTAAAGAATAAACAGGGGAACACTTTCATGGAGAAATACCATCCGATGAAATCGTTGGCTCCCCGCGATATTGTTACCAGAGCTATTGTAAATGAGTTGACAGAAAATGGCGAGCCATGTGTATATCTCGATATCAGGGATTTTGATACGAACGATATATATAAGCACTTCCCCAACATCTACCAACGATGTATGAAGGCCGGGCTTGATTTAAAGAAGGATATGATTCCGGTAGTGCCGGCAGCGCACTACATGTGCGGAGGAGTAGTGACCGATCTGAAAGGCAGGAGTTCTATCAAAAACTTGTATGCCTGCGGGGAGGTGTCCTGTACCGGGGTGCATGGGGCTAATCGCTTAGCCAGTAATTCACTGTTAGAGGGATTAGTATTTGCAGAAACAGCAGCGGCTGACACACGGTCACTTCTTGCTCTCCCTATCACCGAATCAAAACACTTCGACTTTGTGCAGTTAGATCAAGTGGAAGATTTGGATTTGAGTACCAAGAAAAACTTTTTACAAGAACTGATGTGGAAATATGCGGGAATCATCCGGACGGAAAAGGAATTGAAGGACTGCTTAGGAGAATTAAAGAAGATGCAGCGTGAACTCCAATCTGAAATTTCTTTAAAGGGAATTTCTATACCGGTGATGGAGTTATTGAATCTGGTAGAGACTTCTTTATTGATTGTGAAGGGAGCTTTACAACGCGAAGAAAGCCGAGGTTGCCATTTCCGCAGCGATTTCCCTCTGAAATCAGCCTACCCGAAAGTGATCACACAATATTCAGACAACATTTTTTCTCACCCCGAATAAAAAATAATCATCTATACTATTATGAAAACGGAAACTAAATCAAGCAAGAAACAAATCGTAAAGCGCTTTTGAACCGAACCTTATAAAATGAAAATGGTGGAGTTGCTCACCATGACCGATCGCCCGCACCGCCTCAAGGCAATTAAACAAGCCGGATACAACACTTTTTTGCTTCGCTCAGAGGATGTGTACATAGACTTGCTGACCGATAGCGGCACATCTGCCATGAGCGACCAACAATGGGCCGGCATGATGTTGGGCGATGAGTCTTACGCAGGGAGCCGCAATTTCTACAAGTTAGAAAAGACTATACAAAAGTGTTATGGCTATAAATATATAATCCCTACGCACCAAGGTCGAGGAGCCGAAAATATTCTGTCGAAAGTGCTCATTAAAAAGGGAGACATCATTCCCGGCAATATGTATTTCACCACTACCCGCCTGCATCAGGAGTTGGCAGGCGGTACTTTTGCCGATGTAATTGTGGACGAGGCGCACGACCCGGAAAGTGAGTTCCCTTTTAAAGGAAATGTGGACATGGATAAGTTGCAAGCCATAGTGAAAAAGTATGGTTCTAAAAGAATTCCTTACGTGTGTATTGCCACTAATGTGAACATGGCGGGGGGGCAGCCTATGAGCATGGACAATTTGAAGAAGCTACGTGCATTTACTAAGAAGCTTGGCATCAAAGTAATCCACGACATGACTCGCGTGGCGGAGAATGCGTACTTTATTCAACAACGCGAAAAAGGATACGACAAGAAAAGCATTCGTGAAATTGTATTTGAAATATGCTCTTACACCGATGGGGCTACCATGAGTGCTAAGAAAGATGCCTTGGTAAACATTGGCGGATTTTTAGCATTGAATGACTGGGAAGCGTTTGAAGAAGCGAGAAACTTAGTAGTGGTTTACGAAGGACTGCACACCTATGGCGGTTTGGCCGGCAGAGATATGGAAGCGATGGCTATTGGTATTGAAGAAAGTTTAAGTGACAATCACATGCGCGCCAGAGTGGGGCAGGTAGAATATTTGGGCCGATTGATGGAGAGCTATGGCATCCCCATAGTGAAACCTATTGGCGGACATGGAATATTTGTAGATGCAAAGAAGTTTCTTCCGCATGTACCGCAAGATCAGTTTCCGGCACAAACTCTGGCAGCTGAAGTATATTTAGATTCGGGAGTCAGAACGATGGAGCGCGGAATTGTTTCGGCAGGCAGAAAATCTAACGGAGCAAATTATTTCCCCAAATTAGAGTTGGTTCGTTTTACCATTCCGAGAAGGGTGTACACACAGGCACACATGGATGTCATAGCCGAATCGGTGTTTTCCGTATATCAGCGAAGAGATAAGATTAAAGGGTTGCGAATGGTGTATGAGCCTAAGTATCTTCGCTTTTTTCAAGCGCGATTTGAGAGGTTGGGATAAGTGCTTCTGTCTGCCAAAAATTATTTGAGGTATCGGAGGGGTGAAAACATCCATCGAAAAGTAAGTTGAAGTAAAATGGAAATTTTTAAAGAGTTCAGATTTGAGGCAGCACATTTTTTACCCAATGTTCCTCTTGATCATAAGTGCAGAAACATGCACGGTCATGCCTATCGGGTGATTATTTATTTGAAAGGTACTCCCGGAAATACTTCGGGTTGGATTGCTGACTTTACCGATATAAAAAGTGCGTTTGCTCCGCTTCTGCGGCAGTTGGATCATAAGGTACTGAATGAGGTATCCGGACTTGAGAACCCTACCGTAGAGAATCTGACCATCTGGATTTGGAACAAAATTTCTCCTTCCGTTTCTATGCTCTCAAAGGTGACAGTGTTTGAAACGGAAACTTCGGGATGTATTTATACAGGGCCTAACAATTAAATGGTAGTCAGTAAGAATCTCCGAAAGGTGACAAAAGTCATTGGATAAAATGATGTACCGTTTAACCTTTACCAAAATCAATTTTATGAAATCTCTTTACCTGTTCCTTTTTCTTTTGTGCTGCACAGTAACCCAAAACCTTTCTTCACAATCGGCTACATCTATCGCTAATGGACCTTGGTTAAGTCCGTTTACATGGAATTGTACCTGTGTTCCAACTCCCAGCTATACGGTTACTATTAACCATCAGGTTATTCTGAATACCAGTTTTCAATTGCCCTCGGGTGGAATCACCGTAAATGCCGGTGGCTCATTGATTCAGGACGCAACACCAAGAGATATGCAAATGAACGGAGGCTTTTTTGTGAATCACGGCACAGTTGATTTTCGCTACCTGTTTTTGCAATCCGGCAGTTTCAACAACACAGATACCCTGCGCTTAAAATCCTTTGCAAGCTATGGACAGATTGACAATTCGGGAATAGTGTATCAGGTTGATAGTTTTTATAATCTTGGCTATTTGCACAACAGCGGGACGGTGGTTGCCAACAAATTTCAAAATAGCGACACGCTGATTAATGGCGGATTATTTATTGCGGTAGATAGTTTTTTTAATACAGGTTATTTGCGCAATAGCGACTCAGTAGTTACGCCTACCTTTTTAACTACCGGCACTTTGCTTAATACCGGAGCAATAGCAGGTGTGGATAGTTTTACCAATATCGGCCAAATGACGAATACCATAACCGGAAGAATTCAAGCTGACAGTGTGCTGAATATGGGGTCGCTGCATAATAACGGTACTATACTAACCACTGCATTTGCCAGCTTAGGTACCATTGTGAATAATGGCCGCTTTACTTTTGAGGATGCCTATAATTTGAATGTCTTTACAAACAGTGATTCACTGGTAGGTTTGCGCAATTTTTATAATACCGGAAGGTTTGTGAATAGCCTCGGAGGAGTTGTTGCACTGGGAGGAAGTTTTCTGAATGCAGATTCCATTTATCACGATGCCTCATTTTTTAATAATGGAATTATGGTGGTGGACTCCAACTGGTATAATGCCGATACTATTTCAGGTGAATTTGGAAGTTTTGTCGTCTCATACTCTACCGGCAACTCCGGCTTAATGGTGGGGTCTTTTGATTTTTGCGACCTCACACCACCTTCTCAAGCCCCATACATTGATACAAATTATGGAACCATCAGCGCGCAAATTACATGGTGCAATCCCCAATCTCCTCATGCCGCTTTTGTAGCCATGAATGTTTGCGAAGGAACGCCAGTTACATTCAGTAATAACTCTACGGGAGTTGTTTCTTCTTTTTATTGGGACTTTGATGATGGAACTAATTCTACTCACCCTGCCCCTACACATACCTACTCCAGTCCGGGGACTTATGATGTGATGCTGGTGGTCGGAAATGGGATTAGTTACGATACCGCCTATCATTCAGTTACTGTTTATTCGCTGCCTGCGTCACCAACACTTACCGTGAGTGGAGATACCGTTACTTGTAACGAAACTGCTACTGCTTATACTTGGTATTTGAATGGGATATGGCAAAGTGGAATTACAGCACAAAGTTTTAAAGTCACGCAGTCGGGCTATTATACTGTGCAGATAACAAATGCTAACGACTGCATATCTGAAAAAAGTGACAGTGTATTTGCAAACGTAATTTTAGGAATTGCTGAATTGCAAAATGAAAAGGCAGTACAGATATTTCCTAATCCGTTCACTCAGAAAACGACCCTAAGTTTTTATTCTGCTCAGAGTGCCGAAGCGGTTTTATCTGTGTCAAATCTATTGGGGCAGCAAATTTATGTCGTCACTAAAACTACAGATGCCGGTGAGGTGAACAGAATTTCTATAGACTTGCCTTCACTGGCTAAAGGAGTCTATATCTATCAACTAAAAATCTTGGATAAGAGATATACCGGTAGAATAATACACGAGTAAATCGGATATTAGACAATCAATGATTGGATAGTTTGAAGATCAAAACCAGAAATTATTTCCTGCTGTTTTTTCCTGCATTTTGTATTGCTCTCTTACTTGGTGAGTACCGGGGCGATAAATGGGAAGAGAATATCCGAAGTCTTTATTATCGGCAAATTAAGCATACTGATGTCCCTGTTAGTTATAAAGTAATTGTTGATTCCAACGGGATACCGATGGTCAACTACACGGTTTGTAATAATATAGATGCCGGAGAACAATATCTCCCCACAACCATCAGTATTTACGCTCGCGATTATTACCAAGAATATAAACGGACGAATGATCCGGCAATCCGCAAAAATTTTTTCAACTGTATTCACTGGTTGGCGAATCATTTAACCTACTATAACGATGTTGCATTCTATGAATTCAACTGGCAGCAACCATTTTATCCAAGCGTGGGCGTCCCTTGGCGCTCCGGCCTTTCTTCGGGAATGGCAATTGATGCCTTTACCGATGCTTATGAATTAACTAAGTCAGAAGAATATCTCCGTTACATAAAGGCGTTGCTTCGTGGGTTTTACAGACCCATCCAGCAAGGAGGATTTACTTATCTGGAGCGCAACGGCTGGTGGTACGAGGAGTATGCGGATACTAATTTGAAAACACCAAAGGTATTGAACGGGCATATTTATGCTTTGTTGGGGGTATATAAATACTGGCGACTAAGCGGTGATGTTGCTGCGGAAACTATTTTCAACAAAGGGTTGGAAGCATTAGAAGCTGACCTGAGTAAATATGATGCAGACGGTGGCTGGTCCTATTATGACATACTCAAGAAAAAATCTGATAAACAATATCAAAAAGTAGTAGTGGATTTGATGAAACAATTATGGGAAATCACAGGCAAAGAAACATACTATAACTATTACAAAAAGTGGGAAGCTCCTTTGGAAGAGTATTATAGTATTCGGATGGTGAAGGAAAAAAACCGTTCGGCCTTTATCCTGATGCTGTTAATTACTCTTTCATTATGGTCTTTGTTTTCCGGAATTTACGCGGCATTAAGAGAATAAATGGAGAAGGTGATGAAAGTCATAAGCACGACTTCGCAAGCAAAGTAGTTTAGCTGCATGGTTTTTCGACTCTCATTTATTCTACTCATCTTCTGTTTTGTGGTTTCCGGCTGTAAAAAGGAAGAAGAGAATGAAGCGGCATTGCAAATATCTATTTCTCACAAAGTAGATAGCCAGCCTTTACAGATGAACAGCATGATGTACACTTGCGATGCCGGGTACCAATATGAGGTGACAAAACTCAACTATTATTTGTCGCACTTTGTGTTTACCAAAAGTGATGGCAGCCGGTACGAAAGCGATACTGTTTTATATGTAGATGCTGCTCCGGGTAACAGCAACACCTTGCTGTTAGAAAACTTCCCCCCGGGCAATTATACCGGTGTAAGTTTTTATTTAGGCTTGGATTCAGTGCGCAATATTACCAATGGTTTACCCACCACTACTGAGAACATTAACATGATATGGCCGGATGTGATGGGAGGGGGCTATCACTTTATGAAGTTAGAAGGTCATTATAAAGACAATAACGGAACGTATGGCTTTGCTATTCATCTTGGAAAGAATAGCCACTTAGTGCTCATTCATCTCAACCGTTCATTCGGTATTAGTGCCAATAATCCGGCTCAGTTAAATCTCACTATGAATATTAATGAGTGGTTCAGAAATCCGGAGGTGTATGATTTTAATGCGGATGGAAATTATTCAATGAGCAACGA
>CAZQYO010000036.1:12000-13832 GCA_964597415.1 uncultured Chitinophaga sp. | reverse complement strand
TGATGACCTTGTAAGAATTAGTGGCGGGGTTAGTTTGTATGTAAACTCCTCCACTGTAAAAATCTTGTATGGAGCGGTGAACTACTTCTAACTTTATGCGGGTAAACAGGCCTTTCCAGATATTGTATTGCAGAAAAACTCCGCCCCCGTAGGTATGCCAGTTGGCATTGGCAGAATAGGAGTTGCCGGAGCCGTCTGTAAACTGAATATTTCTAAAGCCGTTGTAGAAGTAGGTGATGCCCCCTCCGGCAAAGAGGCCCACGTTACCGGAGTTCGCTTTTGCTTTTGTGGGTTCCCAAACTTTGTATCCCACATAGGGGGAAAGCCCAATAACTATTTGGTTAGAACCAATGGAGAGGTTAAAGTTCGGTTCAATAATAAATTTAGAAAGGTCCACTTTTTTCTTTGCCTTAAAGCCGACAAAGTCATCGGGCGGGCGGGTATCTTCTTTGGGCTTGCTGGTGGGGGGAGGCAAATCATCTTGCGCATTAGAAACAATGTTCAGCGACAGCATGGTGATAAAAAGAAGGAGTAATTTTTTCACAAAACCAATTTAGGCCTTAAACGGAATCGAAAATAAGTTATTTCCTTTCACGCTTTGAATCGCCTCCGGTTAAACTCTGTGAAAGGTTAAAAGCTACCCAAATATTTTACCGGGGTTCAGGATATGGTTTGGGTCAAACACTTTTTTGATGCCGCGCATGAGTTCGAGTTGCGAGGGAGAAAATTTAATATCCATGTAGGGTATTTGTATCCAGCCAATGCCGTGCTCTCCCGAAATGGTGCCGCCCAGTGCTACTACTTTTTCAAATATTTCGCGAATGCCTTTGGGCACTTCTGTTTTCCAATATTCATCACTCAACTCGTCCTTCAAAATGCGAACGTGCACATTACCATCACCGGCATGTCCATAGCACACGCTGCGAAAGTGGTATTTGGCTCCTACCGCTTTGATGTGCTTTAGCAACTCTGGCAAATCAGCGCGGGGAACTACGGTGTCTTCTTCTACCGTAACATTGGTTTTCTTTACGGCATAAGCGATATTTCTACGCATTCGCCACAGGTCGTTTTTCTGCGCTTCGCTATCGGCAAACAGAATGTCGCCTACTTTAAATTGTGTGAGCACTTCATAAATTTTTTCGCAGTCCTTTTGAATGTTTTCCATATCGTTACCGTCCACTTCGATCAGCAAGATGGCGTGAGTTTCATCGGCCAGCGGCACGGTAACATCACCCAGAAAATTCATGACATAAACCACTGCTTCCCGTTCCATAAATTCAATGCTGCTGGGAATTATTCCGGCACGAAAAACGGCACTCACTGCGGCACTGGCATCTTCCATACTGCAAAAAGGAGCCAGCATTACATTATTGAACTTGGGATAAGGCAATAGTTTCAATACAATTTTAGTAACGATGCCCAAGGTGCCTTCACTGCCTACAAACAAGTGGGTAAAGTTGTAGCCGGTAGAGTTTTTGAGCGTGTTGGCGCCTGTCCACATTACTTCACCGGAAGGCAATACTACTTCCAGATTTAAAACAAAATCTTTTACTACTCCGTATTTCACCGCGCGAGGGCCGCCACTGTTGCAGGCCACATTTCCGCCAATAAAACTGGTGCCTCGCGAAGATGGATCTACCGGATAAAACAGCCCTTTTTCCTGCAATGTGTTTTGCAATACTTCGGTAATCACTCCCGGCTCTACCAGTACCTGAAGATTGCGTTCATCTATTTTCAGAATTTCATTAAACCGCTCTATACTCAACATCACACCGCCCTGCACACAAAGGCTGTTGGCACTTAAACCGGTACCGGCTGCGCGTGGCGAAACC
>CAZQYO010000036.1:0-11990 GCA_964597415.1 uncultured Chitinophaga sp. | reverse complement strand
TTAAAATAGCGGAAACTTCTGCGGTTGATCGGGGCATCAACACGGCTTCGGGCGGAAAACTTACGCCATCTGTTTCGTCATGGCTGTATTTCTCAATAGTGGCAGCATTGGTAAACACAAAATCGGCTCCTATGACAGAGGTGAAAAAATTCAGATCTTCCTGATCCATCTGTTTGTAATTCATGCCGCAAATATATGGGTTTAGTCTTGTCACTGAATCAACCCCCCACACCTGTTTCTAATATTACTCAATCCTGATTTGCTGTGCATACCGGGCTGTAGCGTTCAAACATCTCTCACTATTTTTCGTTTAACTAAAAAGAACCAAAGGCTATGGCATCACTACAACCAAACTGGCTAACTGAAGGTCTCCTGGACTTTGAATACAAGAAGTACATCTTGTTGGCTTATCTGCAAGAAGTAGGGAAGAATTTTGATGAGAAAAAGCTGTACCCTAAACTATCGGAATTAGTGGAGCATTACCGCAACCTCAAGCTGTTTAGCGATACTAAATCTTCGGTAGCAAATGAGTTTCCGAAAGAAATATCAAGGCTCGATTTTGAAAAGTTTAAAGTGGAATATCACAAGCAATTTGAGGATGATGAGCTACTGAAAGAAATAGATAGGTTGGTAGAATTTGCCCTGCCCGAAATAGAAATGAAATTGGGATTAGGGAAAGAATTATTTGAAGAAGTGGAGGATAAATTAGAGGTGTTTCCGGTAGGAATTATTCCTCTGAGAACAGAAGAAGGCTATTTCTTTTTATCTGATTTTCCGAAACGTTTGGTGAATGTGTACTACTACATGATTACGGTATTTGAAAACATACAGGAGAATTTCAGAGGACTGCATACACAATTTCTCTTTAGTTATCCCATTAGCGTTTCGCAATCGTATGAAAAGGTAAAGTATCAACTCATAGAGCAGAACCAGCAATTGCCAAACCCGGCAGCTTATGCCGTAGAGTTTAAAAACTCGTTTCCCTTACCGGAAACAATGCTCCCGGTGGCCAAGCGAAATTTGGTGCGGTATCTAACCATCAACTCCACTAAATAGTTTTCAAAAACGGGGGCAATAGAGTTTCTTTCCGTTGAACTGTTTATACCAGCTCCCTACATGAACCAATGAAACTTCAAGCCCGCCATTGGCCTTAGCCGGTTTCACCAATTTTGAAAGCGTCACATCGTAGTTAATCAATAGCCGGGTCTTTTTAAATTGATAGCCGATGATGGGCGACAAGGCATCCTTAATCCGATAATAAGCACCTAGATAAATGGTGTGCTCGATATGTGAGTGCGCTCTTTCATAAAACCCATACCCAACCATACTCCCCAAAGTAATTTCATTAGCCTTTTTCTCATAGGTATAATAGGCATTCACGTTCAGCAAAATCCGCTCGCTGATATGATACTCTACTCCACCGTTTGCCTGATACCGAAATCCAATTCGCTCCGTTGAATTGTAGAAAGAATGTTTGGGTCTATTGATGTGCAGCATAGCAAAACCAAAATTGAGTTTCACTTGATCATGCACCTGTGCTCCAAAGTTGAGTCCGGCAGATAAATCTATCATGCTGAAACTTTCCTTTTGATAGGATTCATTAGTCGGGAGCGCAACATTGAACCCCTCATCTTCCACCCACTGATTATTAAAATAGAATTTAGAAAAATCAATGGAGCGAATTTCATAGCTAAGCCCTATTCCGGCAGAAAGGATGTACCGATGATCTTTATCGAAAGCCTGATGGTACGCATAACTCAGCGTAAACCTGCGGGAAGTCAAGCGGCCATCACCGGCTTCATCGTTCAAAAAGTTGAAGCCAATACCCATCCAACCCACTTTAATTTTGCGTTCCCCGAATGAGAAATCCACATACGGAGTTTCGGTGTGATAATTAAACACAGAAGAATTGATAGCCCAGGGCCACTGCGACTTGAAATTAAAACCGATGCGATAATTCCCATCGAAATAACCGGTTTGACCCGGGTTGATAATAAGTGGATTGGTGAAGAATTGTGTAAAGTGAATATCCTGCGAAAAAGAAACCATGAAACAACAGGCAGAGAGCAGAGAAACAAAAAACGATTTAGCGATAGCCATACCTTTTACAGGCAGCATTCGCTTACGATCCTTCTCTCTAAATTTTGGTAACACACCGTTCATCGCAACAATGTTATGTTCCCTTTCAAGGGTACGGTTTCTCCGTTAATCAACTTTGCTTCCACTGCATAAGTATATACTTCCATCTCCTGCAATACTCCTTTATAATATCCATCCCATCCAATGTTTTTATCGTGCGTTTCAAATACCTTTTCGCCCCAGCGATTAAAAATGCGGAAGGTGAGTTCAACAATTCCTTTCCCTTCAACTTTCACCCTATCATTTACGCCATCTCCGTTTGGAGAAAAAGCATTGGGCACACCAATCAGCGCATTGTAAGAAATAAAAATATCCCGGCAGGAAGTATCACTGCAAGCATCATTGGAAGCCACTATACACACGTGCATCCAACCGATGGTTTCGTAAGTATGAACCGGGCTTTCCTCTCCGGTGGCGGTGGTGCCATCACCAAAATTCCACCACAGGTTGGTATAATAAAGACTTTTATTATTGAAGGTAACCGGGGTTTCAAATTTAAAGGTGTCTTTCGGCACAATAAACCCGGCCAGCGGCTGCTCAAATACTTGCACCGATTTTATCAACGTGTCCACCACATCGCAGGTAGAGGAATCTACAATAATCAATCGCACTTGAAAAATATCGGGAGTGCCGTAACTGTGGGTAGGAGAATATTGTGAGGAAGTTGCGCCATCTCCAAAACTCCAAGAAAACTGTGCATTAGGATGACTTAGATTGGTAAACACTACTTCGTTCCCGAAACAAACATCTTGCAACGTAAAATCAAGTGATACGTTAGGCAATAGCTGCACCGTTTTAGAAATAGAGTCTATCGGATGACAACGGTTAGTATCAGTAACTACCAATGTGATGGTATAGGTTGATGGCTGGGTGTACGTATGCTGTTCATTCAGTTGAGTGGAAGTAGCACCATCTCCGAAATTCCAGAAATGCTCTATTGCATTTGTGCTTTGGTTAGTCAAATCAATCACGAGGTTAGAATCGCAGTCGTTGAGTACTTGCAACTGAAAGTCGGCAATAACCGAATCGTTAATGACCGTAATCTGAGCAAAAACCGAATCAGCCCCTACACAGGCGTTTGTATCTACTCCTATAAGAAGCACATCAAAAGTTCCGGTGCTATTATAAATATGCGAAGCACTTTCCCCACTGGTGGAATCGCCATCTCCAAAAAACCAATAATAATCGGTAGAGAGAAGAGTAGAGTTGCCCGTGAATTGAGCGGTAAATGGCAAACATCCTCCGGTATCAGGTACGGTGAAAGTGGTACTAAGAGGGAACAGACTCACAGCAATTTGTGCGGTATCTAATGGCTTGCAAATTTTATCGGCATCGGTGAGGTAATGAACAATCGTATAGGAGCCCCCTATTGTATAGGTATGCGAAGCTGAATCGGAAGAAGCACTTGTGCCATCTCCAAAATCCCATAACTCCGAATCCTCTCCGGCATAAGTTGACCATACATCTACCCGCACTGAATCGCAGCCATAGAAAGTTCTGTTGAAATGGAAGGAGGCATCGGCAAAAGAATCAATCACCGTAATAAGAGCATAAGCCGTATCCGCTTTATTGCAGGAAGATGTATCACTTACAATCAGGCTAACGGTATAAGTTCCGGCATTATTATAAGTGTGATTTACAGGGTTTGTGGTAGAGCTGTTCCCATCACCAAAGATCCAGTTATAATGTGCATTGCCGTTTGTAGGTGCGGCAAACTGTACCTGCAAGGGCTTGCATCCCGAAGTATCACTCGAAGTAAAGTTGGCATGCAGCGTAGAAGGGATAAAAATGGTAGCTGCGAAAGTGTCGAGCAAATTACATTTAGAAGTATCGGAAACAATGAGCGTAATGGTATGCGTTCCCGGTGATTGGTACTGATGCTGAACAGAATGAGTTGTAAAATTTGTTCCATCTCCCATATCCCAATGATATTGCGCAGTAGCATAATTATTAGAGGAAACACTGACCAAATTACTATCACAATCTACGAGCAGATTTGGGAGGAAATCAGCAGATAGAGAATCGTTCCGCACCCATACTTCTACATAAGCTGTATCCGCAAGATTGCAGGAGTTAGAGTCAACCCCAATCAACATAATCGTATAAGTGCCGGTATCAGTAAACGTGTGAATCGGATTTTGCTGCGTGGACGAGGAGCCATCTCCAAAATCCCAAGAAAAGGATTGAGCGTTATTAATGGTGCCTTGAAAATTAACGGTGAGCGGAACGCAACCGGTTGCTTTGGGATATGCGTTAATGGCCACATGAGTGCCTGAAAGGTTAAACGCGATTTTTAATCCGAGCAGATTGCAGTTTGACGAGAGATTATTGGGTGCCCAAACTCCGGGAGTAGTAGGGGTGAGAGAAGTTCCCCCACAACCGGCACATATCGCCTCGTAAATAACTCCTCGCTTATCAAACCGACTGGTGCCGCCATCCACGTGTTCAATAGCTCCGTTCCCTCCAAAATAAGACGCATAGAGAAGGTTCTGTACATTTTTCGACAATACGAAAAAATAAAAGTCTGTGCCATCAGTTGAAGTCTGCGCAGCATCAGGCGAGAGAGGCATATTCAGCATCCCATTTTGAAATCCCGAAAAAGTCGGATTGTTAGTCCCCCATCCGGCCACATAAACGTTTTCACAGGTATCTACCAAAAAAGCGGTAGGTGAAATATTGGGCTGTCCACTTCCATTCCCAAACACGGTAGAATAAAATACACTGCTTAATGCGGGGTTTGCTTTTACGATAAACTGTCCGCTGTTGGGATTAGAGTACGGAGCGTTTACTACGGGGTATTGTCCGGTGGTTTGACCCACTACATACACATTACCCGAAGCATCTAATTTTACAAAATATACCTGATCATTTCCCGAAGTGCCGATAAATGAAGAGGCGAGCAATTGAGTGCCTGACGCATTAATGTGTGCTAAGAACCCGTCATAAAGCCCACCTTGATAAGTGCTGTGTAATGAGCCGTTGGTAGTAGGGAAATTGGAACTCATGGTTCCTCCGGCCACATACAAAGTGCCGTTAGGACCAATGTCTAAGGAGTAACACGCATCATCTGCCGAGCCGCCCAAATAGGTACACCACAATAGTTGAGAGCAGTCGCTGCTTAACTTAAATGCACAGCCATCTTGGTTCCCGCCAAATGTACTTTGAAAAGCCCCGTTCGTCACCGGAAAATCAGAAGATTTAGTACAACTTGCTACATAGATATTTCCGGCTGCATCAATGTTTACTTCTCCCCTATTCTGATCACCGTAGTTTCGCTTCAAATTCCCTGAAGTAAATTCCTGTGCATCAAAATTAATTCCATCATCTGAGCTGCCGCCAACAAATGTAGAGCCTAACAAAGCAGTTCCCGCTGCATTCAGTTTCGTTACCACAATGTCTTCTTGTCCGTTCTGAGTTTTGCTAAAAGCTGTGCTGCTAATTGGATAATCAACTGAAAAGCTAACACCATAAATGATTAGGTTATCTTGCGGATCTACCACTAATGAATGTGGCGTTTCATTATCACTTCCACCGATATAGGTTGAGTATAATAATTGAGTGCCATCTGCCGAAAACTTAGAAATACCCATGTCGCAGGCAAATGCAATTCCATTTCCGGTTCCATTATTACCACCCGTTCCTCCGCCAAAAACAGCTTGAAAGGCACCGACTGTAGTTGGATAAGCGCTACCGGCCGGGGCAAAGGCATTCACGTAACCTCCCACATACATATTCTCATGGTTGTCGTAAGTGGCAGTATATCCCCAATTATCAGCCGTAGAACCGGTATAGGTTGAAAATACAATGGTTGGATCAATTACTAAATCAAACAAGTGATTGTATCCCTGAGGAAAAATAAATTTCACATCATTCCCTATCACCAAAAATTGACAAGCCACCTCTACTCTTTTCCCTTCAATAAGTTGATAAGCTATCGGATGCTCCTCTGTCAAAGTGGTAACAGAAGTTTCAATCTGTAGTCCTTTCTTCTTCAGTTTTATTTGATCGGCTCCTCTGTATCTAATTCCGATATCATCTGTATTCCCATTGGGGTGAACAATAAAATCGTACTTCAGTTGCTGCTCCTCCTTACTGTATATGGATAGATCAACTCCTTGATATAAATCTGAATAAGTTACTTGCCGGTAAATCTTGACCTCACTTGCCCAATGCGAAGCATTATTCCCTATGTAAAAATTTGCATAGTCTGAATATGAATTAACTCCCTGTAGAACAGGATGAGGCTTTGCCCCAATAAATTCTTCCCGGAATGCGTGACCGTGAATCAATACATTTTCATTCGTTCCCGGGTGCTGAATTTTAGCCAAGTCTTTCGCAGAATAAAAAAAATAGTAGAAAGCATTTCCTTCTAACAGCAGCGTGCCGTTTGGCAATTGTGCATGATAAAGAATCCGATTATCCCACTGTCCCTTATTCTCTGTAAAACGCAACGGATTTGGCCGACTGCCCGATACAGAGTTCAATGCCTTCACCGCAGGTGACAAGCATAAAAAAGCACTACACAAAAGAAAAGTATGAAGATATGATTTCACGTTAGGCCTTAGACCTTTAAAGATAGACAAAAACCGTTGTCGGTTGGAAGTACCAAATGCTAAAGAATATCTGCTGCAAATAACAACGCCCCCTGAAAGGAGGCGTTGTTCAAAGCATTTAAATTTTAGCGGAGCAAAGTAAAGGAGCCGTTCAGTTTAATATCCTTAGTGCTTCCCATATTCTGAGGATCGGGAACCCTTACAATAATGTAGTAAACATAGGTTCCTGCCGGTTGTCCCTTTCCACTGAAATTGCCATCCCATGGCTCTGTTCCATTATGGATCATAGCACCCCAACGGTCGTAAATTCTAAATTCAATCACCTGCTGGTATTCGCCTAACAACACCGGATAGAAGACATCGTTCTTTCCATCTCCATTAGGAGTAAAGGCATTAGGCATTGCAATCTTATCTCCGTAAAGAACAAACACGGTTACCTCTGCAGTATCTACACATCCATCAACGGTGTCTATCACGACCACCGTATAATGAGTTTCTTCTGTCGGTACCGCCATTGGGTTCTGAACGGTCGGATCTGTCAGGCTTGATGTAGGTGTCCAATTATAACTGAATGCAGTATTGTAATCGGTAACCACATTTAATTGAGCGGTATCTCCCATCATTATGGTATCGGGCAATGTGGTAGCTACTGCATTAATACATTTAATGAGTACCGTAGTAAACGCGGTAGCAGTACATCCATCCGCAGTGGTAGCGGTGACGCTATATACTTCGGAAGCATTGTTAGTAGAGTTAACGGTAAGTGTAGAATTAGTAGAGCTATCACTCCAAACGTAGGTATAGTTCATTTGAGGTGCCGGGTCTAAAGTAACCGACACACAGCAACTCAATACGAAAGGATCCATATTCAACACCGGTGTGTCAGCCGTATTTACCATAATAGTATCAAAAGCGATACATCCAGCCAATTCAGCGGCAACAATATAAGTTCCTGCTTGAGTCACCTGAATCGTTGGGGTGTTTGCTCCGGTTGGTTGCCAAGTGTAACTTACTCCCTGCTCACTGCCTGCATCCAATGTTGTTCGCCCTTGATTTAAACAAATTACGGCTGGTGTGGCTATAATATTTGCATTGGGATATGGGCGATTAGTCACTGTAGCCGTATCCGATTTTACTTGACAGCCATTGCCATCTGTTGCTGTGTAGCTATAATCGCCAGGATTGGTAACGATAATCGAAACCCCTGTTTGCCCACTACTCCAACCGTAATTAGAGTAATTTCCGTCTGCCTGTAGTGTTACCGGTTGACCGGTACAAACATTGGTGTCGCTATAAGCAGCGGCAGATGGCACTTGGAAATTGGATAAATGGAAGGTATCTGAAACATAATCGCAATGCCCGTCATTTACCGTTACCCAATATGAGCCTGCTGTATTCACTGTAATACTTGAAGTGGCAGGACCGTTGTTCCAAGTGTAGGTAACAAAAGAACCATTAGGTGCTACGGTTACATTATTTCCCGGACAAACGGTTGTATCTGCATTCAGTAAAACTTGCACCGGCTGATATTGATAGATGGTAACGCTGTCATTTCCCGGACAGGCTCCGTCATCTACTGTCACATAGTAAGTTCCGGTTTGAGAAACAGTAATGGAACCGGTAGTATCTCCACCGGGCTGCCATAAGTATGTAAGGTTATTCCCTTGAGCATTAGCGGTAAGTGTAGAAGAATGTCCCTGGCAAACCGTGTCCGGAGATGCTGTCACATTTACGGGAAGAGCAGTACTAAAGGTAACAGTTGCCGTATCAGAAACAACAGTACATTGATGCTGATCAATGCCTGTGTAATAATAATCTCCACTAACAGCTACCTGAATAGTATCTGTTTGCGAACCGGTGTTCCACATTATTGCCGGCAAATTAGGGCTAGCTGATAATACAATTACATTGCCTTGGCAAGCTCCTGTGTCCGCTAAGTGTGGATGGCTATCCGGATAGTTCGCCAAAGTATAACTGTTGGAAACCAAATCACAAGTTCCATTATTGACGGTTACGTTATAAACACCCGGCAACAGCACAGTATCGCTGGTGGTCGTATTACCGTCAGACCAGGTATAACTGATGTATGGTCCGCCCGTTGGAGTTAAAATCTGAGATTCACCGGCACAAACAGAATCACTCGTAGGTAAGTTTACAGGTGGAAACTGATATTCAAAAATTTCGATAGTATCGAAAGCCGGACAGAAGAAATCGTTCACTTCTACAATATAGGTTCCTCCTTGTGATACTGTAATTGCCGAAGAAGTATCTCCGGTAGGACTCCATGAATAAGTCAAATTACTGCCAACTCCATTTGCGGTAAGAACGGAAGATGAACCGGGGCAAATAGAATCTAATGTAGCGGTAACATTTACAGTAGGCGGAGCTTGGAAAGTAATGGTGGCCGTATCGGAATTTACCGGGCAACCATTCACATCTGCTGCTGTATAGTAGTATGTTCCGTTATTAGTGACAATAATAGCTAAGGTGGTGTCCAGCGTATTCCATAAAATGTTGACTAAGCCATTTTCGGCAAAGAGAATAACGTTATTTCCCAAACATGCCCCTGTATCAGATAGGGTTGGAACCGGTGTGGGGAAGTTGTTCAAATGCACATCATTGGACACCCAGTTACAAGCTCCATCATTCACGGTGACATTATAAGTGCCGGCAGTGGTTACGGTGATACCGGTAACAGCACTGTCGCCATTGGACCAATAGTAAGATTGGAAAGGCCCGTTAGTCAAATTAAAGCTAACCGGCTCTCCGTTACAAACTGTAGTATCTCCAACTACGGTCGGCTGAGGGTTAGGATATTCGTAAACACTAACCGTATCGTATGATGCACATACCGCATTGCTAACCGTCAGATAATAAGTACCGGCAGCAGAAACCGTGATGGAAGAAGTAGTTTCGGTTGTTGACCACTGATAAGATAAACCGGCAGGGGCTCCTGAACTAAGAGTAGAAGTAGTTCCGGGACAAATGGTATCAGGAGATGCCGTAGCATTCACCACCGGCACTTGATTTTCCACTATTGTTGCTGTATCAGAATGAATAAAGCATCCGTTGGAATCATTCGCTGAATAATAATAATCTCCTGCGATGCCTACGGCAATGCTATTAGTCGTATCTCCGGTGCTCCATAATATATTCGTGTAACTACTTTGTGCCACCTGAAGTGTAGTTTGACTGCCGGTGCAAAATCCCGTTCCCGCTAATGTTGGATTTACAGGAACAAGAAACTGAATACTGATTGTATCAGAGGTGTAGGTGCACTGTCCGGAGGTTACAGTCACTGAAAAACTTCCGGAGGAACTGACACTAATAGATGCAGAAGTATCTCCCGTTGACCAGAGGTAAGTATCAAATGTCCCTCCCGGTACTCCTAATGTATATGGACTGTTTTCAGGGCATACCTTCACGTCCGGTCCTAATGATAACTGAAGATTAGTAGCGACATCTATCGTATGCGAAGCGGAGGCAGAACAGCCCGCTGCATCAGAAATTGTCACCGTATAGACGGTTGTTGCCAAAGGACTGGTAAAGACGAATTCGCTGTTTGGATTAGAAACCTGCCCTGCCGGAGACCATTGGTAAGTGAGCGGAGATATGCCATAATCACTCTGCGCGACTAATGTATCGGTATTGCCGGGGCAAATTGTAGTATTCATTACAGATAATATATTGGCATCTAAGGAGTCCGCAGAGATATATACGGGCCAATTCGAGACGCAATTTCCAAAGGTGACATTAGCGGTATAGACCATATCGGATGTAATGGTAAAGGTAGGGTTGGCTATATTAGGGTTAGATAGCCCTGTAGTAGGGGTCCACGAATAAGTGCCTCCGCCTGTTGCCGTTAATTGAACCTGCTGCCCTAAACAGGCAAGGGAAGTAGAAGCATAGGCGGTATCCACCGGTGGCTCATTAATATTTATGGTAGCACTATCTACCGGTAAGCCGGAACAAGGGTCATAAATGGTAATAGTAACTGTTTCGGTACCCTCTGAAAGATTATCATTAAAAGGATCTACATAAACCAAAGCGGTACTTCCACCCGGATTCACATAAGCTGTACCGGAAAGTGGCGGATAATCTACTCCATTAGTGGCAGTACCGCTAACGGTATAATTGATAGCCGTAGAACTGGTAGCCAGATTGGGAACGGTTATAGTAAAGCCTCCTCCTACGCAACCCTCAAAAGTGCTGGTAAAGCCGGGATCAAAAAAGGCAGTCACACTGGATGCCTGCGAAACAAATGAACTAGCCTCTAAAAATACCCCTGAATCATAAAGCCCATCCGATACATCCGCAATAGCTAATTTCAGATGATACGTTTGGCAAGGCACTACCGATATGTTGGCATTTAATACTGTTGTATATCCATCGTACACAATAAAACTGCCGTTAGTGTTGCTGATATAATATTGAGAATACGCTAACGAGGTACACCCACCGGAAGAATAGCCCCCTCCGGGCTGACCCGAATTTACTGCATTGATGGCCACTGATAAACTCGTATTGGGAATGAGGGCGATGTTAGAGTTCGAGTAATTCCCCCCCCCCGGATTTGGGCCGGAAATAAAGAACCCAAAAACATCGTTGTACTGAGAGCACACATATTCAGGGTATTCTTCAGAACCAAATACATATCTGAAATTCAATGTATTCCCTTGTGCCACAAAATCAAACTGAAGCACCGAAGCATCTTGTGTGCTTCCTGAAGCGATTGCATTCAAGGTGGCATCCCCAGCCCCCGAATAAGCCGTACTGGCGAAAGCACTGCCCCCTTGTGGCACAGAGGCCACATTACCGGTAGACAACACTACTCCAGAATTAAAACCCAAATTCGCTGAATTGCCGTTGGTAAAAGTTCCCGACTGATTGGCGTTACCGCTTATCGTAGCATTGCTAACGGTTACTCCACTCCCGACCAATGACTGAGCTAAAGTTAAAGCGTTATTGCTTTGTGTAACGCTTAATTGCGCAAAAACTGAACTTGTAACCCAAAAGGATAGGAGGCTTAGTGTAAACAGTACTTTTTTAGTCATACTATATCTGTGATTTAAAGAGCGCGTAAAGATAAACGGAAATTAGATTCAGCCTAAAAAAAATCAGAAAATCTCATTTCATATTTTAAAATTTATTTCTCTAAGCGGGTGAATGACGTATTCTCTATAACTCTTTCTTGCCGCTTAAATGAATAATTTGATGGAATTTGGTATTTAGTTCCCGAAGCACAGAATAGGAGATGTTCATTATGTTAGGCAAGGCCTATTGTTTAAATGATATGGC